>NZ_JAGIXF010000003.1:0-208063 GCF_021483755.1 Burkholderia sp. WTPI3
CGGCGGATCCGTTTCATTCGAAGTGAGCAAGGCAAGTATGAAGAACACGGATAAGGCGACGCTGCTCGGCCTCGTCGCCATCCTGTTGTGGTCGTCGGTGATCGCGCTCGTGCGCGGCGTCAGCGAAAGTCTCGGCGCGACCGGTGGCGCCGCGATGATCTACACGGTCGCGTCGGTGCTGCTCGTGTTCACGATCGGCTTTCCGCGGCTCCGCACATTTCCGCGCAGCTATCTGGTCTGGGGCGGGCTGCTGTTCGTCGCGTACGAGCTGTGCATGTCGCTGTCCATCGGCTATGCGAGCAACGGCCGGCAGGCCATCGAAGCGGGGATAGTCAACTATCTGTGGCCGACCTTCACGCTCGCCGCGGCGATCCTGTTCAACCGGCAGCGCGCGAACCTGCTGATCGTGCCGGGCTTCGTGCTGTCGATGCTCGGGATCTGCTGGGTGCTCGGCGGCGAGCGCGGGCTGGATTTCGCGGGCATGCTGGAGAACGTCCGCGTCAATCCGCTGAGCTACGGGCTCGCGTTCGTCGGTGCGCTGATCTGGGCCGCCTATTGCACGGTGACGGCACGCATCGCGAACGGCAAGAACGCCGTCACGCCGTTCTTCATGACGGTCTCCGTCGTGCTGTGGATCAAGTATGTCGCGGAAGGCTGCGGCGCGATGGCGTTCGATCTGTATGCGATCGTCAGCCTCGTGTTCGCCGCGGCGGCGCTCGGGTTCGGCTATGCGGCGTGGAACGCGGGCATCCTGCACGGCAACGTCACGGTGATCGTCGGCGCATCGTATTTCACGCCGGTGCTCGCGTCGGCGCTGGCGGCCGTCCTGCTGCATGCGCCGCTGCCGGTCGAGTTCTGGCAAGGCGCGGTGATGGTGTGCGGCGGGTCGATTCTGTGCTGGCTGGCGACGCGGGGCGGGGTGCGTGAAACGGTGCGGATCGAGCAGGTCGGCGCGCCGGCCGGGAGCGATTGACAGGAGGTGACGGGCGGCCGTCGCCCGCGGATATCCGGATCCATCCTGGCGCTGGCACGATCCAGCCGGTCCGCAAGCGGCATGCAGGGAACGACGACGCGGCCCGGCCGCTATCCGAGGCGGGCGGAAAGCTGCCACGTCGCCTGGATCAGCGGCGTGACATACGGGCGAACGTCGTGCTGCACGGCAAGGGAAACGCCGATCGCCGCCAGCGGCTCGCCGCGACGGTTGAGTACCGGCGCCGCGAGATGGCATACGTCGGAACCCGCTTCCGTGCGGCTCAGTGCATAGCCGACGCGCTTGATCTCCGCGAGCTCACTCGTCCACTCCGCGCTACCGGCCGCACGGGACACAGCCCTCGCGCCCCGCCCCGCCATGAACTCGGCCCAGTAGTGCTGCTGCACGCTGGCGGGCAGCATGCTCATCATCGCCTTGCCGGCCGCACACTGGTGCAGCGCATCGGACAGGCCCACGTAGACACCGAACGGGTCAGCGAACGGCCACGCGACGTGCGCGACCACGAGTGCATGGGAACCCGCCTGCACGCTCAGGTTCACGCTCTGGTGCAGTTCGTTCTTCAGCACATCGGCGATCGGGTGGAACAGCGGCACGATCGGCTGCTGCAGATAGGCGACGGACGCCATCTGAAAAAGCCGCGCGCCGGCGCAATAGGCTTTCCGACGGCGCAGGTCGCGCACCACCATCCCCCTCTGGAGCAGCGTACCGATGATGCGGTGGCAACTCGTCACCGGGAGACTCACGCGCTCGGCGATCTCGGTCAGCGTGAGCGGCCAGGTCGACTGAACCAGCGTTTCCAGAATGTCCAGCGCCCCGTCCACTGCCGGGGTCCTGGATTTCGCTTCGGGAAGTGGATCGGGTGCATTCATGGGCGATCATTCTATCGGCTTTGCCTTCGTCTCCGTCGAGCCGTTTCAGTCGGCGGCCCTTGCCAGGATCAATGCCGCCGCCCTTTCGGCGACCATCATCGTGGGCGCGTTGATGTTGCCCGACGTGATGTTCGGAAACACCGACGCGTCCACCACCCTCAGGTTCGCGACACCGTGCACCTGCAGCCGACTGTTCACGACCGTGCGCTCCACGTCGCGACCCATCGCACACGATCCGCACAGGTGGTACACCGACCCGCTTTGCTCGCGAAAGAACCGCAGCATGCTCTCGTCATCGGACACGACTTGCGCCGGGCGCACTTCTTCCGCCGTCACCTGCTTGAGCCATGGCGTCGCAGTCAGCTCGCGCACCAGCCGGCTGCCCGCGACGGCCTCGCGGCGATCGTGTTCGGTCGACAAGTAATTCGGATCGATCCGGGGCGCCTCATGCGCGTCGGCACTGGTAAGCTCGACGGAGCCGCGGCTCGTCGGCCGGCACGGCGAGAAAAAGATCGTATAGCCCGAGTACGGCTCGACGCGCGGCATGCCGCCCGACTCCGGCAGCACGTACGAAAGCGGATTGAAGTAGAGCTGCATGTTGGGCACGGGTTCCGCGTCGCTGGTGCGCAGGAAGCCGCCGGCCTTCGCCGTCGTCGCGAAGATCCCCTTACGTCGGAACAGGTACTGGAGCATGGCCCGTGCCTGCCGGGTCAGGCCGCGCACCTCGTCGTTCACGGTCGGGCGGGTGGCGCGAAAGTAATACGATGCGCACAGATGGTCCTGCAGATTCCGGCCGACCGCCGGGCTATGGCGGACCACGGGAATTTGATGCCGCATCAGCAGCGCCGCGTCCCCGACTCCCGAGCACTGCAGCAGTTTCGGCGTCTCCACGGCGCCGGCGGAAAGGATCACCTCGCGGCGCGCGGTGAAGCGCTGACGGTGCCCGCCGATCAGGGCCTCGACGCCGGTCGCCGTGCGCGCGTCGTCGAACAGCACGCGCTCTACGAGCGCATCCGTGTACACCACGACATTCGCGCGCTTCCTGGCGGGATGCAGGTAGGCCGTACACGACGAATCCCGTTGCCCATCGCGCGTGTTGATGTCGTAGACGCCGACGCCCTCGAGACGCTCGCCGTTGAAATCGTCGTTGAAGCGATGGCCGAGCAGCGTGCACGCATCGAAGAACGATTCGCAGATCGGATGCACGGGATCGCGCGTGATGCGGATCTTGCCACTGCCGCTGTGCCATTCGGTATCGCCCGCATGGTGGGATTCCAGCCGCTTGAACCAGGGCAGCACATCGCCCCAGCCCCAGCCCGGATTACCCTGTGCGACCCAGTCGTCGAAATCCCGCCGCTGGCCACGCACATAGATCATTGCGTTGATCGCACCCGAGCCGCCCAGCACCTTGCCGCGCGGCGTGTAGACGCGCTGCCCCGCCAGCTCCGACTGCGGCGACGTCTGATAACGCCAGTTGTACTTGCGGTGATGAAACAGCTTCGCGAATCCGAGCGGCATGCGCAGCCAGATCGATTTGTCCTCGCCGCCCGCTTCGAGCAGCAGCACCCGGAACCGGCCCGATTCGCTCAGGCGATCGGCGAGGATGCAGCCTGCGGAGCCGGCGCCCACGATGATGTAGTCAAAACTTGTCGCCTCCACCGGTACCTACTCCTTGTCGACTGCGTAGCGCGCCTTCCAGCTTTCCGACGGGCCCGCCTTCACGTCGAACGGCTGCGTGGATACGGTCAGGTGCAGGCGGCGGCTCGTATACGGCATGTGAGCGCGGACGACGTCCATGTCGAGCTCGACGCCGAGGCCCGGCTCCGTCGGCGGAATGATGTAGCCGTCCTCCCATGCGATCGGCTGCTTCAGGATCTCGGCATGGAAGCCTTCCCAGCGCATGATGCTCTCCTGGATCAGGAAATTGGGCGACGCCACGCCGAGCTGGATGCTCGCGGCGGCGCCGATCGGGCCGTTGTAGAGATGCGGGGCGATCTGCGCGTAATGCACTTCGGCCAGGCTCGCGATCTTCTTCGCCTCCAGGATGCCGCCCACGCGGCCGAGATTCATCTGCAGGATCGATGCCGCGTTGTTGCGCAGCACGTCGAAGAATTCGTACTTGGTGGTAAGCCGCTCGCCCGTCGCCACCGGGATGCTGGTTTTCCGCGCGACCCGCGCCATCGCTTCCGACTGGCCCGGCGGAACCGGCTCCTCGAACCACAGCGGGTCGTACGGCTCGATGTAGCGGGCGAGCCGCACGGCAGCCGACGGCGTCATCTGCCCGTGGGTGCCGAAGATCAGGTCGCAGCGGGTGCCGACCGCCTCGCGCAGCCGCCGGCAGAACGTCGCCGACAGTTCCAGCAGGTCGAGGCTGAGCTGGTGGCCGCAGTACGCGGTGTAGGGGCCGGCCGGATCGAACTTGATCGCGGTGAAGCCTTGCTTCACGTATTCCTCGGCGCAGCGCACGGACAGTTCGACATCCTCATAGTCGTGGCTGTACTCCCCGTCGGCCGTCTTCGGATAAAGGTAAGTATACGAGCGCAGCCGCTCGTTCACCTTGCCGCCGATCAGTTCGTAGACAGGCTTGTTCGCCGCCTTGCCGATGATGTCCCAGCAGGCCATCTCGAGGCCGCTCACGATCCCCATCATGCTCAGGTCGGGCCGCTGCGTGAAACCGCTCGAATAGGCCTCGCGGAAGAAGCGCTCGATGTGGTGCGGGTCGTGATTCTCGAGGTAGCGCTGGTAGACGTCGGCGATCGCAGCCTCCATCACGTCCGGATGGAAGCTGGCCGCGTAGACTTCGCCCACCCCCTCGATGCCGCACGCCGTCTTCAGCCTGACAAAGATCCAGTAGCGGCCGCCGATGTACGGAGGCGGCACGGCGACTACATAGGTTTCAAGCGAGGTGATTTTCATGTGATTGCCTTGTAACGTGCCATGGTTGAACCGTCATGCGGGGCGGCACCAGTCAGCGGCCCGGAAAGCGGTAATGCGCGGTGCGTTTCTTGAAGACGTACACGAGTCCGCTGCCCGCCAGGCAGCACGCGGCGATGTACGTGAAGTAGAGCTGAGTGCCGAGCACGCCCGGGAACCGGCGAGAAATCGCCGAGCTGATCATCGGCAGGAACACGTCCGGCGAGAGGCCTACCATCGAAATGATCCCGATTGCCAGCCCGGTCACGCGCGCCGGCACCCGGCAGCGATCGACGATGGCCCAGTACAGCCCGTGCACCGAATAGGTCATCAGCCCGAGCACGACGATGCAGCCGGCCAGCAGCCACACCGGAACCGCCCCGGGCACCAGCACGAACAGCATCCACGCGATCGCGGCCGCGAACATGCCGCCGCCGAGCACGTTGACGTTGGAGAAACGATCGCCGAGAAAGCCGCCGCCGATCGCGCCGATCGGGCGCATCCACAGCTTGATGACCGTCAGTTCGCCGGCGAGCACAGCCGACGCCGAGAAGTGCGCCTGGATGTAGCTGGAGAACGAGAACGTGGCCCACAGCAGCTGGTAGCCCGACAGCACGATCAGGCTGACGAGCCAGATTTCCGGTATCCGGATCAGCATGAGGAAGTCGCCGAACGCGGACGACCCGCCCTGCCGCGCGGCGCCGGATTCGCGGGCCCGGTTGCGGTCGTTCGGCAGAATCAGCCCGGCGAGCACGCCGATGCCGAGGCAGGTATACGCGTACATATGGATCACCGGGCGCAGCGCGAGCTGCGGCGCGAGACTCGCGTAGTGGGCGAAGATGGCCACCGCGATCGACGCGAGGACGGCCTCGGTGAGGCCGCGTCCGCCGTCGAGGATGCCGAAGAATCGGCCCTGTTCGCGATCGGTTGCCAGCAGCTTGACGGCGCGCAGGATCGCCGACCAGAACGTCAGCCCGCCGGCAACACCCCAGCCGAGATAGATCCAGCGCAGCATCGACGCGTCGGGATAGGTGGCGAACCACAGGCCGAGCAGGCCCACGGCGCCCAGCGAGAACAGGACCAGCCAGCGCGAGCTCACGCGGTCGGCCAGCCATCCGCTGGGGATGTAGGTCACCACATACGCGATGCCGAGTATCGAATAGAGTTCGCCGAGCTGATCGGGCGTAATGTGGAACGCTTGCAGCAGCGTGTTTTCGAAGTTCTGGCGCAGGTACAGTAGCGGATACAGCGCACCCGCTGCAAGCGTGAGCACGGCCAGCTGAAAATAGCGGAGCAGCCTGGAACCGGCGCCGGACGCCTCGGCCAGCGCCCGCTCGGGGGAATCGATTGATACTGTCATGACGTCTCCATTTTTTTACTGCGTCGTATCCGGTCCGCCGGACCGGTATTGCATGACAACCTCGACAATCTGCGCTACGTCTACGATGCTTCACACTCCAATTGATAAGCAGTCCGGAAAATATCGGTTGCTTCCCGGCTCCGATCCATGCGGCCCGGGCGACGCTGCGTGCAGCGCGCCCCGATCGGTGCCTCGATAGGCCGTTACGCGATCAGTACGGCACGACCACCAGTCGCGTCTGCGTGAACGCGAGCATCCCGTGCTGGCCATCGTCGCCGCCGATGCCCGAGCGCTTCCAGCCGCCGTGATGGCCCTGGTACGGATCGTCGGGCACGCGATTTACGTAGCACTCGCCCGCCTCGATCTCGTTCGCGACCCGCATGATCGTGCGGTGGTTCTCGCTGTAGATCATCGACGCCAGGCCGAACTGGTGATCGTTCGCCATCTCCAGCGCGTCGTCGAGCGTCCGGTAGGTCACTACGCCCAGCACCGGCCCGAAGGTTTCTTCCTGGATGATTTCCATGTCCTGGCGGCATCCGGTTAGCAGCGTCGGCGGATAGAAGAAGCCCTTGCCCGCCGGAATCGCCCCACCGCACTCGAGCACCGCGCCGTCGTCGATCGCCCGTTCCACCATCTGGTGAATATGGAGGCGCGCGTTATCGTGGATCAGCGGCCCCATCCAGTCGTGATGCTGGCTGCGGTCACCCCACTGGCGCTCCCGCATGCGGTTGCGCAACAGCGCGATCAACTTCGGGGCGACCTCCTCGTGCACATAGACACGCTCGACCGCGGTACAGAGCTGGCCGCAGTTGGTGGTCTTGGAGCGCACGATATCGGCTGCCGCCTGCTCGAGATTGGCATCCGGCTCGACGATCGCGGGTGTCTTGCCGCCCAGCTCCAGCGCCACTTTCGCGATATTGACTTGCGAATATTCGAGCACCTTGCGGCCGGCACCGACACTCCCGGTCAGCGTGATCATGCCCACGGCGGGATGCGTGCAGATCTGCTCGGCCACCACATGGCTCATGGCCATGATGTTGACGACGCCGGCCGGGACGTGCGCGTCCTGCACCGCACGCGCGATTTCCAGTGCGGAACACGGCGTGTAACTGCTGGGCCGGACCACCACCGTGTTGCCGGTGATGAGCGCCGGCGCAAGCTTGCGCATCAGCGTGTAGACCGGTGAATTGAACGGAATCAGGCAGACCACGACGCCGATCGGCTCGCGGAACAGCATCAGGTTCTCGCCCGCGTTGTCGCTCGGGATAATCTCGCCCGTGATGCGGCGTGCCCACTCCGCGTGGTAGCGGGTCACTTCCGCCGCGTACTGGACCTCGGCACGCGCATGCTGCGGACTCTTGCCGGATTCGAGCGCAAGCGCGTGACCAATGGCATCGGCACGCGCCATCAGCGCATCGGCCAGCCGGTACAGGACTTTCGCGCGTTCGATGGCCGGCAGGCGCCGCCACTTTTTCTGCGCGGCCGCGGCGGCCTGAACGGCCAGATCCGCGTCTTCCGGGCTGGTGCTGTCGACGGTGGCCACGATGTCGCCGGTAGCCGGATTGCAGACTTCGATCGAAGGAGTTCGGGCCGATTCGTTGAAGTGGTTGTCGGCAAAATTCTGATAGTGGCGCACGTTGACATCCCGGTTCGTTGAGGTCCTCGCGGACCTGCAGAGTTCACCGGGACTATAAGTGCGCGTTTCGGAGGGGGTCAATCGATCCCCATAGGCCGGAATTTTTTTCCATATATGGAAATACACGCGTCGTGGGTGCGATGCGGTTCATTCCGGCCGGTCCCGCGACATGCGGGTTCCTGTCGTGCGCCGACCTGGCGCACGTGTGCGCGGCAGCAATCAAGCGCGTGCGCGACGCTCACGCGTCGCGGCGTGATGCAGCGGCTGCCGGGCAGGCGAACCGTCGTTTCATCCGTTCCGCGCTCATCCCTGGGCCGCCCGCACATGATCGAGCAGCGCCTGCAACGGATGCCGTACCTGCTTCGACGACATGCGCTTCACCTGGCTGCGGCACGAATAGCCGGTCGCCAGCGCTTCGCCCGCATCGTCCGGCGCATCGACGTGCGCGGCCCACGACTGCGCATAGATCGTGCGCGACGTCGCCAGATTCCGCGCCTCGTGCCCGTACGTCCCCGACATCCCGCAGCACCCGGTCGCCTGCACCTGCAGCCGCAGCCCGCACCGCGCGAACACCTGCCCCCACTGCTTGCCGCTGTCCGGCGCGTTGGTCTTCTCGGTGCAGTGCGGCAGCAGCCGGTACGATCCGGATGCGCTGCCCGCGTCCGCTTCCGGCAGCGCCTGTAGCAGCCACTCCTGCGGCAGCGCGACCTTCGGCACTTCGGCGAGTCCCGTCACCTTCAGATACTCCTGCCGATACGTGAGCGTCATCGCCGGATCGAGGCCGACGAGCGCGACGCCCGAGCGCGCCAGCGCGGCCAGTTGCGTCGCGTTGCGAATCGCCGCATGCTCGAACGCCCGCAGGAAGCCCTGTACGTGCAGCGCCTTGCCGTTCGGCGCGAGCGGCGCGAGCCACACCTGGAAACCCGTGCGCGCCGCCAGCTCGATCAGCGTCGCCAATTGCTCGGTATCGAAATAGCGCGTGAACGTGTCCTGCACGATGACGACGCTGCGTGCGCGTTGCGCCTCGGTCAGCGCCGCGAGCGCCTGCGGCTCGGCGGGCCGCACGTTCCACTGGCGAATCACGGCCGCGAGATCGAAGCGGCTCAGCAGCGGACTGTCGATCATGCCGACGTGCCGCTCCAGCAGCGTGCGCACCCAGCCGGCACGCATCAGCCCGTTGTATAGCGCGGGCACGCGCGCCATCCACGGCATCGTGTATTCGAGCGAGCCGATCAGGTAGTCGCGCACCGGCCGCAGATAGCGCTGGTGATACAGCTCGAGAAAGCGCGAGCGGAACTCGGGCACGTTGACCTTGACCGGGCACTGCCCCGCGCATGATTTGCACGCGAGGCAGCCGGCCATCGCGTCATACACCTCATGCGAGAAATCGGCTTCGCCGTTGCGCGCGGCGCGGCTGTTGCGCCAGCGGGTCGCGAGGCCGCTCAGCAACGGCTGCCGGGCGCGCGCCGCGGCGACCACATCCACGCCGGCCTGCCCTTGCAGACGCAGCCATTCGCGCATCAGCGACGCACGCCCCTTCGGCGAATGCACGCGTTCGCGGGTCGCCTTCCACGACGGGCACATCGCGTCGTCCGGATCGAAGTTGTAACACGCGCCGTTGCCGTTGCAGTGCATCGCCGTACCGTAGCTCTGCCACACGCGCTCGTCGATCTGCCGGTCGTGCTCGCCGCGCGTGGGCACCTCGTCGATCTTCAGCAGCCGCATCGTGTGGTCCGGCGGCGTCGCGATCTTGCCGGGGTTGAACTGGTTGTGCGGATCGAACGCGGCCTTCAGTTGCTGCAGCGATGGATACAGTTCGCCGAAGAACGCCGGCGCATATTCGGAGCGCACGCCCTTGCCGTGCTCGCCCCATAACAGGCCACCATGCCGCTGCGTGAGCGCGGCCACCGCATCCGACACCGGGCGCACCAGCGCCGCCTGCTTCGGGTCCTTCATGTCCAGCGCCGGGCGCACGTGCAGCACGCCCGCGTCGACGTGGCCGAACATCCCGTACTGCAGCCCGTGGCCATCGAGCAGCGCGCGGAATTCGGCGATGTATGCGGCCAGGTTTTCGGGCGGCACCGCGGTGTCCTCGACGAACGGCTGCGGGCGCGCTTCCCCCTGCACGTTGCCGAGCAAGCCGACCGCGCGCTTGCGCATCGCATACACGCGTTTGACCGCGTCGTCGCCGCTCGCGAGCGTATGGCCGAGCCGCTCGACGCTCGTATCGTTGCGCAGATGGTCGACGAACCGGCGCACCTGCGCATCGACGTCTTGCGCGTCGTCGCCGCTGAATTCGATCAGGTTGATGCCGAGCGTCGGACGCTGGTCGTCCTGCGGGAAATACTCGGCGACGCTGCTCCAAACGAAGTCCTTCATCGCGAGCATCAGCACCTTCGAGTCGACCGTCTCGATCGACAACGGCTTGTGTTCGAGCAGCGCGCGCGCATCGCGCAGCGCGTCCATGAAGCCCGCGTAGCGCACGTTCACCAGCACCGAATACTTCGGTATCGGCAGCAAGTTGAGGCGCGCTTCGACGACGAAGCCGAGCGAGCCTTCGGCACCGCACAGCACGCTGTTCAGGTTGAAGCGGCCGTCCGGCTCGCGCAGGTGCGCGAGATCGTAGCCGGTCAGGCAGCGATTGAGCTTCGGAAATTTCGCGTCGATCAGCGCGGCCTTGTCGTCGGCGATACGACGCGCGGCGCGATACACCTTGCCGATCCGGTCCTGCCGCGCGCAGCGGCGCGCCAGTTCGTCGTCCGCGAGCGCGTCGCTGTGCAACTGCTCGCCGCCCATCAGCACGAAGTCGAGCGCGAGCACGTGGTCGCGCGTCTTGCCGTACGTGCAGCTGCCCTGCCCGCTCGCGTCGGTGTTGATCATCCCGCCGACCGTCGCGCGGTTCGACGTCGACAGCTCCGGCGCGAAAAAGAGGCCGTGCGGCTTCAGCGCGGCATTGAGCTGATCCTTGACGACGCCCGCCTGCACGCGCACCCAGCGCTCGGCGACGTTGATCTCCAGGATCCGGTTCATGTTGCGCGACAGGTCCACGACCACGCCGTCGGTCAGCGACTGACCGTTGGTGCCGGTGCCGCCGCCGCGCGCCGCCACCGCGACGTCGCGATGCGCGGGTTCGGCGAGCAGCCGTGCGACGAGCCGCACGTCGTCCGCGTGCGCGGGACAGATCACCGCCTGCGGCAGCCGCTGGTAGATCGAGTTGTCCGTGGCCTGCACGGTCCGGTTCGCGTGATCCGCACGGATTTCCCCGGCGAAGCCGGCGGCCTGAAGGGCGGCGAGAAAATCGCGGTAACGGCTTTCGGGCTGGCTGGCAGGACGGGGCAACGGGGCAATCGACATGGAATAAACGCGAGAGAGGGGTCGGATCGGCGCACCGTCAGATCAAAATCATGAGTTTTGAGCAAGATTTCATGCACGCCGAAAATTTAGTATCTTGCTAATTTGCACGAGAAACAAACGAATTCTCCCCCGGCAAAACTTGCGTAAAACTCATGAATTACCGTCGTCTCACCCCTTCCATGTCGCTGCTGCTCGTATTCGAGGCGGCCGCCCGGCACGAGAGCTACACCCGTGCGGCCGACGAGTTGTCGCTCAGCCAGAGCGCAATCAGCCGACAGGTCCAGACGCTGGAGGATCAGCTCGGCGTGCCGCTGTTCCGGCGCGAGGGCCGCTCCGTGAAGCTGACGGAGGTCGGGCGCCGTTACTTCATCGAGCTGAGCGGCGCACTGGGGCGCATTCGCGGCGCGACGCTGCAAGCCATGTCGCACCACGCCGGGGCCGGCACGCTGCGGCTGGCCACGTTGCCGACCTTCGGCTCGAAATGGCTGCTGCCGCACCTGCACGAGTTCTACGCCACCCATCCGGGCGTGACCGTGCACCTGCACTCGCGGATCGGCGGCATCGATTTCCATACCGACGATCTCGACGCGGCCATTACCGTCGGCGCGGGCGACTGGCCCGGCCTGCACGCGCACCGGCTGCACAACGAGTTCCTGATCGCGATTGCGAGCCCCGACGCGGGCGGCGGCCGCGAGGCCGGCCCGCATGCGCCGGCGTGGGCGACCGGGCAAACGCTGCTCGGGGTGACGAGCAATCAGCATGCGTGGGCGGAATGGTTCTCGCATTTCGGGCTCGATCATCGCGAGATGCGGATCGGCCCCAGCTTCGAGCTGACGTCGCACCTGATCCAGGCCGTGCGCGCGGGGATGGGGATCGGCCTCGTGCCGAAGGTGCTGGTGGAAGACGAGCTGGGCCGCAACGAGATCGTGTCGGTCGGCGACACGATCACGAGCCAGCGCAGCTACTACCTCGTTTATCCGCCCGAAAACGACACGTTGCCGTCGCTGGCGGCATTCAAGGAATGGCTGCTGAAGTCGTGCTGAGTCTCGGCAAAAGGCAACGCCGCGGCTGCGCGGTCATGCTCGCCATTCGTCGAGAATCTGCTCGGCGAGGTAGTCGCACGGCGGGCGCGCCGACTGCGCGCTGCGCGCCAGCACGACTTCGAGCTCGCCCAGCGGCGGCAGCCCTTCGTTCTGCGACAGCTGGACGAGATGCGCTGGAATGCTGCACCGTGCGAGCGGCGCGACCGCGAGGCCGGCCTCAACCATGCTCAGGAGGCCGAGAAAGCTCGGGCTTTCGTACGACATCCGGTACGGGATGTTGCGCCGGTTCAGCGCCTTGACCGCATGGTCGCGCGCCATGCTGCCGCCGTGCGTGAAGAACGCGACCGGCAACGGCCGCTCCTCCCACACGTTGCGTTTCGCCGAGCCCGTCCACACGATCGGCTCGAGCCGGACCCGTTCGCCGGTCACGCCCTTGATGCGCGTGAGGCAGGCGAGGTCGACGGTGTTGTCCTTGAGCATCGGCACGAGCGCGCTGCTCGGCTGGCCGATCACGCGCACTTCCACGCGCGGATGCATCGCGGCGAATTTCCCCAGCACCTGCGGCAGCAGCGACGAGATGTAGTCGTCGGGCACGCCGATCGTCACGCGGCCGCTGATCTCCGGGCGCACGACCGACGCCCACGCCTCATCGCGCATCGCCAGCATCCGGCGGCCATACTCGGCGAGCATGCGGCCGTCGTCGGTTGCCGTGACGTTGCGCGTGTCGCGGATGAACAGCGGCTTGCCGAGCGCGTCTTCCAGCGCCTTGATCTGCATGCTCACCGCCGACGGCGACCGGTGCACGGCTTGCGCGCCCTGCGCGAACGAACCGGACTCCGTCACGGCCACCACCATCGCCAGCACATCGAGATCGAGCTTTTTCATGTTATTCAGAAAATCTGATCAATCGATTCAGTTTATCCCGTTTTACTGTGCGCCTCCACGGTCGGACAATGAATGCCATCGACGTTCATCGCAGGAAACGACAACCATGCATACCTCCGGCTCGCTTTACGGATTTCTGGCCATCGGCGGGATGCTCGCGGTCACGCCGGGGCCGAACATGGTCTACGTGATGTCGCGCTCGATCGCGCAGGGGCGCACCGCCGGGCTGATTTCGCTGGCGGGCGTGATGATGGGCTACCTGTTCTACATGTTCGGCGCGGCGTTCGGGATCACCACGCTGTTCCTGAGCGTGCCGTACGCGGGCACCGTGCTCGGCGTGGTCGGCGCCGCATACCTGCTGTACCTCGCGTGGCAGGCGGTCCGCCCCGGCGGCCGTTCGCCGTTCGAGGTGAAGGCGCTGCCGAGCGAACAGCCGCTGAGGTTGCTCGCGATGGGCGCGACGACCAGCGTGCTCAATCCGAAGCTCGCGATGCTGTTCGTGTCGCTGCTGCCGCAGTTCATCGACTACCGGCAAGGCAGCGTGTTCGGCCAGTCGCTCTTTCTCGGCTCGCTGCTGATCGCCGCGTTCGCATCGGCCAACGGGATGGTCGCGATCTGCTCGAGCGGCATCGCGAAGTTCCTGCACGGGCGTCCGGCACTGCTGCTGGCGCAGCGCTGGGCGATGGGAATGGTGCTGGGCGGCCTCGGCGTCGAGATGCTCGTCGACGCATCGCGGATGGCGGGCGCGGCGTGATGCGCGCCGTGAGGTATGTCGTGAGAACGCGGATGACGTGACGCGCGGGCCGCGCCGTCCGCCGCGAGGCACCGCTTCATCGAGGCCGGCGACACGCATCGCCGGCCATCGCGTTCACCCGGTCATGCAATCGTTCGCATCGCGTCCCGGACCGTCGTCGCGCATCAAGCGGCCACCGCCTGCTGCTGCGCCTCGAGTTCGCGCACGAGCGGCAGCACGCGCTTGCCGAAGTACTCGACTTCCTCGATGAAATGCAGGAAACCGGCAAGCACGAGATCGACGCCGATCGCCTTCAGCGCGACGATCCGCTCGGCGATCTGTTGCGGCGTGCCGATCAGGTTCGTGCGGAACCCGTCGTTGTACTGCACCAGATCCTCGAACGTGGATTTCGCCCAGTTGCCCTCGCCTTCCGGCGACGCGCTGCCCGCCTGCTTCACCGCATCGCCGAACGCATGCACGGCCTCGACGTGCGCGTGCCGGATGATGTCGTCGAGCACGGCCCGCGCCTCTTCCTCGGTGTCGCGCGCAATCACGAACGCGTTGACGCCGATCCGCACGCGATGGTTGTTCGCCGCCGCCTTCGCGCGAATGTCGTCGATCTGGGTCTTCAGGTTCTCCGGCGTATTGCCGTTCGTGAAGTACCAGTCCGACACACTCGCCGCGTTGTCGCGCGCCGCGCGCGAGCTGCCGCCCTGGAAGATCTCCGGATGCGGCTTCTGCACGGGCTTCGGGCTCAGCGTGTAATCGTTGAAGCGGTAGAAGTCGCCCTTGAACGTGAAGTTGTCCTGCGTCCAGATGCCCTTGAGCGCCTGGATGAATTCCTTCGAACGCCGATAGCGCTCGTCGTGTTCGAGCCACGGCTCGCCGATCGCGGTGAACTCGCCCTTGAACCAGCCGCTGACGACGTTGATCGCGATGCGTCCGTTCGAAATATGGTCGATCGTCGCGAGCTGCTTCGCGACCACCGCCGGATGCCACGGCCCCGGCAAAATCGCGGCGAGCACCTTGAGCTTCGTCGTCGCATGCAGCAGTGCCTGGCTGAACGACACCGACTCGTGCTGGTATTCGGCGCCGTAGCCGGCCGTGAAGCGGATCTGGCTCAGCGCGTAGTCGAAGCCGGCCGCCTCGGCCGTGCGCGCGAGCTTCTGGTTGTATTCGAGGCTCCAGTCGGTACGCTGCTCGATCGTGCTGACGACGAGCCCGCCGCTGACGTTCGGCACCCAGTACGCGAATTTGACGCCGGCGGCCGAAGATTCTTGAATGCTCATGACACTATCCTGATCGAAGGAGAAAACGAAAGGCATTACGCCGCGACGGCGGACAGCACGCGCGGGCGCAGTTGCGGCACCGCGCGGTCCACCGCGAGCGCGATGCGCGCGCGCAGGGCAAGACTCGCAATCTCGTAGCGATCGAAATCGCTTTCGGATGCATACACGCCGATCGGCAGCGTGCGCGCCTGGAAGAAGCTGAACAACGGCCGGAGCTGATGATCGATCACGAGCGCATGGCGTTCGCTGCCGCCGGTGGCGGCGAGCAGCACCGGCACATCAATCAGCGACTCGTGATGCACGAGGTCGAACAGGTGCTTGAAGATGCCGGTGTATGACGCGCGATACACGGGGCTCGCAACGACGAGCGCATCAGCCGTCTCGATCGCACGGATCAGCGCTTCGAGATCCGGCGGCACCTGCGCGCGCTTCAGCGCGCCGGCCAGCCGGTTTCCGATCTCGCCGAGTTCGATCCGCTGCGTGTCGATCGGCAGTGCGTCGCCGAGCGCGCCGACGATCGCGTCGGTCAGCGCCAGCGTGCGGGACGGCCGTTGCAGCCCGCCCGATATTGCGACTACGTTGATTGTGTTGCTCATTCCATGCGTTCCCGTCGTCGAGCCGCGCGTCGCCGCGCCGATACCGTTTCGGGATCGCAAGGAACGTGCCATTCCTCATGCGAGCAGCAATGCAAAGTAATCTGCATCACGAAATTTCGATCAATCGCCCGCATGACGGGCGTCCGGGCCAAATACACGGATGGGGCAAGCGTTCCCGAAAGCGCATCACATCGATATTCCGCAGCGAGATGAACCGGAGCCAACAGCGCTGCTGATACGGTGCTGCTCGATCAGCAGCATCGCGGCGCGGCTTGCGCGATCGCGACGGCTGCACGGCTGCCGCGTCGAACGCGATGACGTCCAATCCGCCGTCGTAGCGCCGCTGTCCGGCGCCGCCGCGCGCTGCGCAGCAATCCCGCTTTGGTTATCAGAAATCGATGTTTCCCGCGCGAGGCAAAACGCTGAACACTCTGCTGATCAGGCAGCAACCGAAGCGCGCCCGTCGGCGCGCGCCCGATCCGTTCGACCGATCCATGCCTTCATCGCCATGACATCCCTTATTGCCTCGTCGTGTCCGGTCAACCTTCATGTCGTCGCTGCGTCCCCGGACGAGCGGCGCGCGCAGCCGCGCGGCACCGCGGCCGAACACGTCGCGCCCGTGCTCGCGTTGCCCGAGCGCCAGACATCGGCCCGCATGCGCGCGCACGTGTTCGTCGATCCGCGTTCGCTCGCGCTGCTCGAACGCGTCCGGCTCGTCGCACCGAGCGACGCGAATGTCCTGATCGCCGGCGAGACCGGTACCGGCAAGGAGCTGATCGCGCGCCGCGTTCACGACATCAGCCGCCGCGGCGACGGCCCTTTCGTCGCCGTGAACTGCGGCGCGCTGTCCGATACGCTCGTCGACAGCGAGCTGTTCGGCCATGAAAAAGGGGCGTTTACGGGCGCGCTCTGCGCGAAGCCGGGCTGGTTCGAGGCCGCGAACGGCGGCACGTTGTTTCTCGACGAGATCGGCGATCTGCCGCTGTCGATGCAGGTGAAGCTGCTGCGCGTGCTGCAGGAGCGTGAAGTCGTGCGGCTCGGCTCGCGCACCGGCACGCCGGTCGACGTGCGCGTGGTGGCCGCGACCAATGTCGATCTGCGGCAGGCCGTGGCGGACGGACGGTTTCGCGGCGACCTGTTCTACCGGCTCAACGTCGTGCAGCTCGACGTGCCGACCTTGCGCGAACGGCCGGCCGACATCCTGCCGCTTGCACGCCACTTCGTCGACGACTATCGCAGCCGCCTCGGCCACGGGCCGCGCAGCATCGATCCGCGCGCGGCGCGCAGGCTCGAAGCGCATGCGTGGCCCGGCAATATCCGCGAGCTGGAGAACGTGATTCATCACGCGCTGCTGGTGGGCCGCCACGACGCGCTGCAGGAAACCGACCTGAACCTGTCGTCGTCATGCGCACCGGTGGCGGCCACGCGCGTGACGGCGCCGGCGAACCGGGTGCCGGCCGATGAAGCGCTCGAACAGGCGCTGCGCGCGCTGTTCGACGAGGAACACGAGCACCTGTTCGAACGAATCGAGGACACCGTGATGCGCGTCGCGTTCGACTTCAGTCACCGCAACCAGATCCAGGCCGCCCGGTTGCTCGGCATCAGCCGCAATGTGTTGCGGGCCCGGTTGATTCGCGCGAAGGCGATCGCGGCAATCAAGTAATCAGGCACGCGCGCTGGCGCAATGCCTATAGCGGCGACGCGGGCTCGCCGGAATCCGCTTTCGCTGTCGCCTGAGGCCGACCGAGAAGGAGGAGCCGATCACGCGTGGTGCGAAGCACGCCCGGCGGCGAGCAGCGCCCGACGCTCGCCGCACCGTGCACGGCTATTTCGCGACGCCGCCCAACACCCCGCCGAGCAGCGACGTTACCGGGCGAGCGGATTCGCCGCGCCGGCGGTGCCGCCGAGTGCATCGGTCATCGAACCGGATCGTGTCGAACCGAGCGCCGACAACACGCCACCGAACGCGCCAGCCCGCCGTCCACAGTGCACTGCCGACCTGTCCGAGCAGGTCGGCCGCCGGGTTCCCGAGGCCCGCAGGTTCCGAACAGGACCGGGGAGCAATCCGCACTTTCCATGCCATTGCCTCGCACGAACCGGCATCTCGCCCGCCAGGCAAGCCTCCACGCGTTCGCATGGGTGCTTTCCCGTCGTTCGAGCGGCGTTTTTCGCCCCCATGAGCGGCGCGGTTTTAGTTACATTCGTGCTACGAATGTCTGGATGTTGCGTAACGCTGACTGTGCGGCGTGCCGTTCCCGGGTCACGCCGCCTGCCATTCACAGTACGTCGCGCGGCCGTGCCGCCGTCTCACCGTCAGGAAAACCGCTGCCATGAAAAAGCTTGTGAATCGCTCGTCCGATGTCGTGCGAGAAATGCTGGAAGGCATCGCGCGGCAGTCGCCGCATCTCGCGATCCTCGGCGACGAGCACGTGCTCGTCCGCCAGCCGCTGCCCGATCCAGCGCTGCGCCCCGTCGCGATCCTGTCCGGAGGCGGCAGCGGCCACGAACCCGCGCACGGCGGCTACGTCGGCGAAGGCATGCTGAGCGCGGCCGTCTGCGGCGAAGTCTTCACGTCGCCGTCGACCGACGCGGTGCTGGCCGCGATCCGCGCGAGCGCCGGCCCGAACGGCGCGCTGCTCGTCGTGAAGAACTACACCGGCGACCGCCTCAATTTCGGGCTGGCCGCCGAGCTCGCGCGCGCGGAGGGCATTCCGGTCGAGACGGTGATCGTCGCCGACGACGTATCGCTGCGCGGCCGCGTCGAGCGCGGGCAGCGACGCGGGATCGCCGGCACCGTGCTGATCCACAAGCTGGCCGGCGCGGCTGCCGCGCGCGGGCTGTCGCTGGCCCGCGTCGCGGCGATCGCGCGCGACGCAGCGGCCGACCTCGGCACGATGGGCGTCGCGCTCGACGGCTGCACGATCCCCGGCGCCGACAAGGCGGGCTTCAGCCTCGCCGATCACGAGATCGAGCTCGGCCTCGGCATCCACGGCGAGAAAGGCGTCGAACGCACCGCACCGCAGCCCGCCGACGCGCTCGTCGACACGCTGCTGTCGAGCATCGTCGCCGACCTCGTGCTCGATCGCGACGAACGCGTCGCCCTGTTCGTCAACGGCCTCGGCGCGACGCCCGACATGGAACTGGCGATTGTGCTGCGCGCCGCGCACGACAACCTGAGCCGGCGCGGCATCACCGTCGCGCGTGCGTGGGCCGGCACGTTCCTGTCGGCGCTGAACATGCCCGGGTGCTCGATCTCGTTGCTGCGGTTGAACGAAGAGCGGGCCGCGCTGCTCGACGCGCCGACGCAGGCACGCGCGTGGCCGGGCGGCGGCGCGGTCAACACGCGGATTCGCACGGCCGAGACCGCCGTGCACGAGCAGCCGCTGCCGCCGCTCGATGCGGCCGGCCGCGCGTGGGCGGCGCGGCTGCAACCGGCGCTGCATACGGTCGCGCAGGCGTTGATCGACCACGAAGCGACGCTGACCGAACTCGATACGGCCGCCGGCGACGGCGATCTCGGGGCGAGCATGCGGCGCGCCGCGCAGGCGATCCTCGACTTGCCGGAAGCCGCTTACGGCACGCCGGCCGGTACGCTCGCGGCGCTGGGCGCCGCGTTGCGCCGCGCGATCGCGGGCAGTTCGGGGCCGTTCTACGCCACCGCGCTGCTGCGTGCGTCGCGGCGTCTCGGCGAGTCCGCCGACGTTGCCGAGCCGTCCGCGCGCGACTGGGCCGCGGCGTTCCGCAACGCGGTGGATGCCATCAGCGAACTGGGCGGCGCGCACGCCGGCGACCGCACGATGCTCGACGCGCTGGTGCCGGCCGCCGCTGCGTTCGGCCGTGCACTCGACGACGACCGCGATCACGCAAGCGCATGGACGGCGGCCGTCGAAGCCGCGGAACACGGCGCGCAGCAGACGGCCGGGATGACGCCGCGCGCGGGCCGTGCGAGCTATCTCGGCGAGCGTGCGATCGGCACGCCGGATGGCGGCGCGGTGGCGGTCGCGTACTGGCTGCGCGCGTTGCTGCCGCACGTGCGGTAAGCGGCACTTCACGGCGGCGCCGGATCGAACCGGCGCCGCCGCATCACTTCGGGGTCGCGCGCGATGCCGATCGGCGCGACCGCCTACATCGCACGCGCGACCTCCCCCGTCACGCGCTCGCGCTTCGCCGGATGCGTCTCCGGCATCCGCCAGTACACGATCAGCGAAATCGCCGCACAGGCCGCGACGTACCAGAAGAACATCGACTCGTTGCCGCCCACCTTCAATCGCAGCGCGACGAATTCGGTCGTGCCGCCGAGGATCGCCGTCGTCAGCGCATACGGCAGCCCGACCGCCAGCGCCCGGATCTGTGGCGGAAACAGTTCGGCCTTGACGAGCATGTGCACCGACGTGAATCCGCTCAGCACGACGAGCCCCGCGAACACCAGCGCGAACGCCGCGAGCGGCCCGTGCACGTGGCCGAGCGCCGTGAAGATCGGCACCGGCAGCAGCGCGCCGCCGATCCCGAACCACAGCAGCACGGGCCGGCGCCCGACGCGATCCGACACGAGGCCGAACAGCGGCTGCAGCGGCATGTAGAGCAGCAGCGCGATCGTGCAGATCCAGGTCGCCGTTTCCTTGTGCAGTCCGACGGAATTGACGAGGTATTTCTGCATGTAGACGGTGTACGTATAGAACGCGACGGTGCCGCCGATCGTGATGCCGATCGCGAGCAGCAGTTCGCGCCAGTGGGCCGCGAGATCGGCCGACACGCGCGCCTTCGCCGCACGCGCACGGCTCGCGATGAACGCATCGCTCTCGACGACGTTGCGGCGCATGTAGAGCGCGAACAGCGCGAGCACGCCGCCGACGAAGAACGGAATCCGCCAGCCCCAGCGCTCGATGTCGTGCGTGCCCGCGAAGATCCGCTGCATCGCGAGCATCAGGCCGAGCGCGACGAGCTGGCCGGCGACCACGCTCACCTGCAGGAAGCCGACATAGAAACCGCGCCGGTTCGGCGGCGCGATCTCGCTCAGGTAGGTCGCGCTGGTGCCGTATTCGCCGCCCATGCTGAGCCCCTGCAGCAGCCGCGCGGCAACCAGCAACGCCGGCGCGAGCACGCCGATCGTCGCGTAGCCCGGCGTGACGGCGATCAGCATCGAGCCCGCGCACATCGCGAGCACGGATTTCGTCAGCGCGGCCTTGCGTCCGCGCCGGTCCGCATAGAGTCCGACGAGCCAGCTGCCCGCCGGGCGCGCGACATAACCGACCGCGGCGATCGCCGCCGTGTTCATCAGCTGCACGGTCGCCCGGTCAGCGGGAAAGAACGACGGCGCGAAATAGATCGAGAAGATGCTGTACGCGAGGAAGTCGTACCACTCGATCAGGTTGCCGGCCAGTCCGCCGACGATCGAGCCGATGCGCGGCGGCGCGCCGGCCGCCCCGGGTGAGGAAGGTGTCACGATCGTCTCCTGTTTATCGTGTATCGAGTGCTGCGATGCGATGTGACAACGGGCGTCGGGCGGCGGCCCTTCGCCGCGTCGCCGCTTACGATTGCTCGGCCGCGTAACGCGCGTCGAGCGCGTCGAAGCGCGCCTTGTCGACGAGCCGCTGCCGTTCGGCGAACGGCGCGACGAGCGCCGGATCCTCGTCGAGCCGGCCCGTCTCGCGCAGCGTCGTCAGCGCGGCCTGCATGCCGTGCACCGCGCCCTGCAGCGCCGCGTTCGCATACAGCGCCGCGCCGTAGCCGAGCTGCGCAAGCGCGTCGCGCGAACGGGTCGGCGTCTTGCCGCCGATCACGATGTTGATGAGCTGCGGCGTATCGAACAGCGCGGGCAGCCGCTCGACGTCCTCCGGCGCCTCCATCGCCTCGATGAACAGCACGTCGGCGCCGGCCGCGGCATAGCGGTACGCGCGCTCGATCGCGTCGTCGATGCCGTGCACGGCGGCCGCATCGGTGCGCGCGACGATCAGCAGGTTCGGATCGACGCGCGCGTCCACGGCCGCCTTCAGCTTGCCGACCATTTCCGCGGCGGGGATCACTTCCTTGCCCGCGAAGTGGCCGCACTTCTTCGGCAGCACCTGGTCCTCGAGCTGGATCGCATCCGCGCCGCTGCGCTCGAGCGTGCGTACCGTATGCAGCACGTTCAGCGCATTGCCGAAGCCCGTGTCGGCATCGACCATCAGCGGCAGGTCGACCGCGTCGCGCACGCGCGCCGTGTGCTCGGCCAGCTCGCCGAGCCCGACGAAGCCGAGATCCGGCAGCCCGAGCGACATGTTGGTGACGCCCGCGCCGCTCAGGTACAGCGCGCCGAACCCGACATCGGATGCGATGCGCGCGCTCAGCGCATTGAACGTGCCGGCGACGAGCAGCCCCTGGCGGGCGGCGATGCTGCGCCGGAACGCGGCGCGACGAAGTGCGGTGTGATCGGTCATGCGGTCCTCACTGGTCGAAACGAAACAGGGTGCGTGGCGAGTCGCGCAGCACGCGCATGCGCTCGCCGCAATCGGGCAGCCAGCGCGCGAGCGCCGCGTAAGCGGCATCGAAGTCGACGCGCTCGCGATGTTGCGTGTGCGGCCAGTCGCTGCCCCACACGAGCCGCTCGGCCGTGAACGCGGTACGCAGCGCACGCGCGGCATCGAGTGCGTCGGTCGTGCCGTCACCGCTCACGCTGTTGCGATACGCGGCCGACAGCTTGACCCACACGCGGCCGGTATCCGCGAGCGACAGCAGCTCGCGGAAGCTCGGCGCGCGCGCGCCGAGTGCGGGCGACGGACGGCCGAAATGGTCGATCACCAGCGTGCACGACTGCGCGAGCAGCGGCGTGGCGATCGCGCGCAGATCCTCGATGCCGCGATGGATCTCGACATGCCAGCCGAGCGCGTTGATGCGGGCGAACAGCGCCCGCCACGCGCGCGCATCGAAATCCGGGATCGGCAGCCCGACGAGGTTCAGCCGCATGCCGACCACGCCCGCCCGGTCGAGCGCGTCGAGATCGCGGTCGGAGATCGCCGGATCGACCATCGCGACGCCGCGAAAGCGGCGCGGGTAGCGACGCAGCACGTCGACGAAGAACGCGTTGTCGGTGCCGAGAAAGCTTGGCTGCACCAGCACCGCGTGCGTGATACCGTGCGCGGCGAGATGCGCGACGTAGGTGTCGAGCGACGCGTCGTAGTCGGGCGCATGACGCACGACCGGCGCCAGCGGCAGGCCGCGTGCGAACACGTGCGCATGCGCATCGACGGCGGCCACGGCGGGGCCGGCTGCATACCACGCGTCGATCGTCGGGGCGGTCCTGACCTGTTCGGCGAAGTGCTTGACGGCTCGATCCATGATGAGTCTGCAAGAAGCGCTCGACCGGTGCGGCCGGCGCGATTGAGTGATGAAGCGGCGCGACGAAGCGGTGTCGCCAGGCGACGCAGCCACGCAGCGTGAAGAAACGGTGTGAAAGCGCGGCGGCCGCTACAGCGACGCCCCGGCGCGCGAGCGGCGCTCGGCATCGACGTCGCTGCTCGTCGCCGTGTCGACCGGCCGGCGCCCGCGCGTTTCCGGCAGAAACCACACCGCGATCACGACCAGCCCGTACGCGATGCCCGCATCGATGCCGAGCGCCGTGCCGAGCGGCAGCGATTCGCCCATGCGTCCGACCAGCACCGGAAAACCGGCCGATACGATGCGGCCGAAGTTGTAGCAAAAGCCGACGCCTCGCCCGCGCACGTTCCGCGGATACAGCTCGTTGAACAGCGTACCGAGCGTCGCCGGAATGCCGGCCGAGAACAGGCCGAGCGGAAAGCCGAGCAGCAGCATCGCGATGTCGTTCAGCGGCAGGAACACGTACAGGTTCACCGTCACCGCGCAACACGCGGCGAACAGCATCACGTTGCGGCGCCGCCCGATCCGGTCCTGCAGATACGCGCTGGCGAAGCAGCCGCAGATGAACGCGACGATCACGACCGCGAGATACGCGCCCGTGCCGAGCACCGACAGGTGCCGCTCGGTCTTCAGGTAGGTCGGCAACCAGACCGTAATCGCGTGATAGCCGCCGTGCGCGCCGACGCCGATCAGACCGCCGACCACTGTCGCACGCAGGACGGTCCGGTCGAAAATGCCGACCGTCGGCATATCGTCGGCGCTCGCGCTCGCCGGCGCCAGCGCCGGTGCCGCACGCGGCGGCTCCGGAATCGCGCGGCGGATATACAGCACCAGTAGCGCGGGCAGCGCGCCGATCGCGAAGAGCACGCGCCATGCCCACTCCTGCGGCAGCCACGCGAACACGATCATGTACAGCAGCACCGCCGCGCCCCAGCCGAAGCCCCACGCGCTCTGCACGATCCCCATCGCCTTGCCGCGATGGCGCGCGCCTACCGTCTCCGCGAGCAGCACCGCGCCCGCAGTCCATTCGCCGCCGAATCCGAGCCCCTGCAACGCCTTCAGCACCAGCAACTGTTCGAAGTTCTGCGCGAACGCGCTCAGGAACGTGAATGCGGAGAACCAGCAGACGGTGATCTGCAACGCGCGCACGCGGCCGTAGCGGTCGGCGATCGCGCCGGCCAGCAGGCCGCCGAGCGCCCCCGCCACGAGCGTCGCGCCGCCGATCAGGCCGGCCTGCCCCTTGCCGATGCTCCAGGTCGCCAGCAGCGCCGGAATCACGAGGCTGAACATCTGGGTGTCGAGGCCGTCGAGCGCCCAGCCCGCGAAGCAGCCGCGCAACGCGCGCCGTTCGGTCGTCGATAGTTCGCGCGTCCAGTTCAACGAAGGTCTCCTCGTGTCGCAGCCGTTGCGCCGCGTCATTGCGCCGCCGGGGTCGCCGCCGTCATCGGCGACGCGTCTCGATGTGCATCCTATGAATCATTGGGATAATTCGCTACCATGTTTCGAATAATTATTCATAACGTCAGCTTATGGAAATCAGGCACGTCCGCTACTTCCTCGCGATCGCGGATTCCGGCAGCTTCACGCGCGCGGCCAGCGAGCTCGGCATCGCGCAACCGGCCCTCAGCCAGGCGCTGAACCGTATGGAGAAGGAACTGGGGGTCCGGCTGTTCGACCGGTCCCGGCGCGGTGCGACCCTGACGCCCGCCGGGCTCGCGATGGTCGACGATCTGCGCCTGAGCGTCGCGCAGCTCGACGCGGCCGCACACCGGGCCGGCGAGATCGGCGCGCAGCGCGCCGGGCGGCTGACGATCGGCTTCGTCAGCGCCGCGCTGTTCGACACGCTGCCGCGCGCGATCCGTGCGCTGCGTGAAAACGCGCCCGACGTCGAACTCGTGATGCGCGAGATGAGCAATGCCGAGCAGGCGATCGCGCTCGAGCGCGGCGAGATCGACATCGGGCTGCTGCATACGCCGGTCGCAGTCGACGGCCGGATGCGCGAGAAGCTGATCCGGCACGACCCGCTCGTCGCCGTGTTGCCGAAGGATTTTCCGCGCCAGCCCGACGGCACCGTGACGCTAGCCGATCTCGCCGCGGCCGGACTCGTATGGTTTCCTCACGATCAACTGCCGCTGATCCGCGCGGGCATTCTGAGCGCGTTCCGTCAGGCCGGCCATCCGGTGGACATCGTGCTCGACGTGAATCGCACGCTGACCGTGGTCGCATGCGTGGCCGCCGGCTGCGGCGTATCGCTGCTGCCGCGCTCGATCCACGCGTTCGCGTTCGACGGCGTCGCGTACAGCCCCGTGCGCGACGGCGGCGCGCTGCCGAACTTCGAGCTGAGCGCGATCTGGCCCGCACGATCGCGGCCGACGCTCGCGGACCGCTTCGCCGCGCTGCTGCCCTCCGCCGACTTGCATGCATGACGTTCGCTTCCGGGCAACCGCCACGTCGTCGAATCGCTGGCCCCGGCACGGGAAAATCCCGATCCCCACACAGTCCCGTGGCATCGGGGCCGCCCATTGGCGGGATTACCGTGATCCTCGTCGGCGCCCGCCCGGGCGCATGCTGATGGCGAGGATTCCTCATGCGATACATGCCGTCGCGGGCTTCCGTTTCCGCCGCGTCCCGATGCAAGCGCCGGCATGAGCGGGACGGCGCGAGCGGCTTGACGCGGCACATTCGGCATACTCCATGCGCGACCTGCCTGGATTACGTCCGGCTTCCATATCCCGACGTCCGTGCGTTCCAGCGTTCGCCGGACCATCGCCCTGCCGGACAAGGCACGGCGGTCTGCCCCATCCACCGGATTGCCGCGACATCGGGGTCCGCCGCACGGCCACAACCTTACAGCTTGACCATCCCCGGTACCCCGCCTAAATTGCTCGTTGCAGGTCGGCAGCCCGGCGTACCGCATGACATCCGGGTGACAATAAAACGATAGTTTGCTATCGAATAATTTTGCCCCTATCATCTCGCCCATGACCAATCTGCACGACCTCCGCCTCGCCGTCAGCAGCCTGCTCGTGCTCACTGCCCGCAAGTGGCGCCGCACGAGCGACGACGTGCTGACCGCCTACAACGTGTCCGAGGCCTGCGCGACGCCACTGCTGATCGCCGCCCGCCTTGGCGAAAGCGTGCGCCAGGGCACGCTCGCCGAACACGTCGGCATCGAGGGGCCGTCGCTCGTGCGCCTGCTCGACCAGCTGTGCGCAGCCGGTCTCGCGCGCCGCGACGAGGATCCGCACGATCGCCGTGCGAAAACGATCTCGCTCACCGCCGCCGGCCGCGCGGTCACCACCCGGATGGAAGAAGACCTGCGCGTGCTGCGCGCCCAGGTGCTCAAGGGCATTACGCGCGCCGATCTCGAAGCGACGCTGCGCGTGCTCAACGCATTCAACGCGGCCGATGCGCACCATCCGGCGTCGCGCCCGCCCCACACCGCCGAATCCGCGTCATGACCTATCCGAGCCTTCGCGACTGGCTGTTCTCGGGCAAGACGTTCGCCGCGTCGATGCTGGCGCTGTACCTCGGCCTGTATTTCCAGCTGCCGCGCCCGTACTGGGCGATGGCGAGCGTCTATATCGTGTCGAACCCGTTCGTCGGCGCGACGCGCTCGAAGGCGCTGTATCGCGCGCTTGGCACCGCACTCGGCGCGGCCGCCGCGATCCTGTTCGTGCCGCCGTTCGTCGAGACGCCGCTCCTGTTCAGCATCATCGTCGCGACGTGGTGCGGCACGCTGCTCTACCTCGCGATCTCCGACCGCACCGCGCGCAGCTACGTGTTCATGCTCGCCGGCTATACGATGCCGCTCGTCGCCCTGCCGACCGTGACCGATCCGTCGACGATCTTCGACGTCGCCATCGCGCGGACCGAGGAAATCGTGCTCGGCATCGTGTGCGCGAGCGTGGTCGGCAGCGCCGTGTTCCCGAACCGGCTCGCGCCGACGCTGATCGAGCGCACCGACGCGTGGTTCCGGGACGCCGCGTTCTACGGCCGCGAGACGCTGTCTGGGCATCTCGCCGGCAAGGCGCTGTCCGCGTGCCGGCAACGCCTCGCCGCAACCATCACCGGCCTCGAGTTCCTGCTGAGCCAGCTCAGCTACGACCACGCACACCCGCGCGTGCTGGCCCGCGCGCAGGCGCTCGCAGGCCGGATGCAGCTGTTCCTGCCGCTGATGTCGTCGCTCGCCGATCCGCTGATCGCGCTGATGCGCGACCTGCACGTGCGCCCCGCCGCGCTCGACGCGCTGCTCGCCGACGCCGCGAAGTGGTTCGACGCGCCGCTGCCGGCCGGCACCGCCGGCACCGACGGCGAGATGGCCAACGATCCGGTCGCGGACAACCTGCGCGCGCGCATCGCGTCGCTGCAGCCGCCCGACACAGCACTGACGAGTTGGGACGGCGCGCTGCTGTCGAACGCGCTGTGGCGGCTGCACCAGGTCGTCGACATCTGGCAGGACTGCCGCTCGCTGCGCGCGCTGATCGCGAACGAGTCGGGCGTCTGGCAGCCGCGCTACCGGCACTGGCGGCTCGGCGGCACCGAGCGCTTCTTCGATCGCGGGATGATGCTGTTCTCGACGCTGACCGTGGTCGGCGCGATCGTGTTCGCCTGCTGGCTGTGGATCCAGTCCGGCTGGCACGACGGCGCGGGCGCCGTCACGCTCGTGGCCGTCGCCTGCAGTTTCTTCGCCGCGCTCGACGAGCCTGCGCCGCTGGTGTTCAAGTTCTTCCTCGCGACCGCCGCGAGCGTCGTGTTCGCCGGCCTGTACCTGTTCGCCGTGCTGCCGCACGTGCACGACTTCCCGATGCTCGTGCTGATGTTCGCGGGGCCGTTCATCCTGATCGGCACGCTGCTGCCACGCCCGCAGTTCAACATGGTGACGATGCTCGTCGCGGTGAACACGGCCACCTTCATCAGCATCCAGAGTGCGTACGAAGCCGATTTCTTCGTGTTCCTGAACAGCAACCTCGCGGGCGTCGCCGGGCTGTTGTTCGCCTACGTCTGGACGCGCGCGACGCGCCCGTTCGGCGCGGAACTCGCAGTGCGGCGCCTGCTGCGCTCGGGCTGGGAAGACGTCGCGCGTTCCGCGTCGACGCAGCCGCTCGACGACCAGCGCAACCACGCGTCGCGGATGCTCGATCGCGTCACGCAACTGCTGCCGCGCCTGGGCGCCTCCGACGATCACCGCCACCCGTCGATCGAGAGCTTCCGCGACCTGCGCATCGCGCTGAACGCACTCGACCTGCGCCGCACGCGCCGCAAGCTGTCGGGCGACGTGCCCGATGCAATCGACCGCGTGCTGGCCGGCGTGACCGATCACTACACGCGCTGTGCGGCCGCGAACGCGCGCCAGCCCGCACCGCCGGCGCTGCTCGCGTCGATCGACGACGCGCTGCAGCGCGTGGCCGGCCGCAACCTGCCGGGCGCCGCAACGCCGGACGACGGCTCGACGCCGCCTCCGGCCGCACCGACCTCGCCGGCAACGCATCGCTGGCTGCGCGACACGTTGCACGCGCTCGTCGGCCTGCGCCTGTCGCTGTATCCAGCCGCGTCTGCGCAACCTCCGCACGCATCGCCGGACGGAGCACGCGCATGATCCCGCTTTCCAACCTGTCTTTCCGACCGCGACCATGATCGGCGAAATCGACATCTTCGGCGTATTCGTGCCGGCTCCGCTCGTGCTGATGCTGATCGCCTATCTGATCAGCATCGTCGTGCGCGCAGTGTTCGAACGCGTCGGCTTTTACCGCCTCGTCTGGCACCGTTCGATCTTCGACCTCGGCATCTACGTCTTCGTGTTTGCTGCGGTCGTGATCGTGTCTCACCATCTCGTGGCTACCTAATCGTGAAAAAAACCTGGCTCTCGGCAGGGCAGATCCTGCTCACCCTGATCGTCGTCGTCGTGGCTGCCCTCGTGCTGTGGCGAATCATCAACTACTACATGTTCTCGCCGTGGACGCGCGACGGGCATGTGCGCGCCGACATGATCCAGGTCGCGCCCGACGTGTCCGGGCTCATCACCGCCGTGCAGGTCGTGGACAACCAGGAAGTCCGGCGCGGCCAGGTGCTGTTCGTGATCGACCAGGCGCGCTACACGCTCGCGGAGCGGCTCGCCGAGGCGACGCTCGCGCAACGCACCGCGACGCTCGCGCAGGCCAAACGCGAATATGCGCGCAACCTGCAGCTCGGCAACCTCGTGGCAAGCGAGCAGGTCGAGGAAAGCCGCACGCGTGTCGAGCAGGGCGAAGCCGCCGTCGCCGATGCGCAGGTATCGCTCGACACCGCGAAGCTGAACCTGCAGCGCACGACGATCGTGAGCCCCGTCGACGGCTACCTGAACGACCGCGCGCCGCGCGTCGGCGAATACGTGCCGGCCGGCCGCGCGGTGCTGTCGGTCGTCGACCGCAATTCGTTCCGCGTCGATGGCTACTTCGAGGAAACCAAGCTGCGCGGCATCCATATCGGCCAGCCCGTCGACATCGTCGTGATGGGCGAACCGCGTCCGCTGCGCGGCCACGTGCAGAGCATCGTCGCCGCGATCGAGGATCGCGACCGCACACAGGGCGCGAACCTGCTGCCGAACGTAAACCCCGCATTCAGCTGGGTGCGGCTCGCGCAGCGCGTGCCGGTGCGCGTCGCGCTCGACGAAGTGCCCGACGACTTCCGGATGATTGCCGGCCGCACCGCGACCGTCGCGATACGCACCGATACGCGCCGCGACGACAACGCGAAGCCGGCCGCCGGCGCTTCGACCGCTGTAGCGGCGTCGTCGCCCGCGCCCGCAAGCGCAGCGGGGGCCTCGCAATGAAGCGACACGGCCTGCGCCTCGCGGCGGCGCTCGCGCCGCTCACGCTCGCACTCGGCGCGTGCAAATCCGTCGGCCCCGACTACACGCTGCCGCAGCAGGCGTACGTGAACGCGCCGCTCGCGAACCATGCGCTCGACGACGCGAACGGCACGCTCGTGTCGCGCGACGCGGTGCCCGGCAACTGGTGGCAGCTGTACGACGATCCCATCCTCGACGATCTCGTGCGCAGCGCATTGAAATCGAACACCGACCTGCGCGTCGCCGCGGCCAACCTCGCGCGCTCGCGTGCGGCGCTGGAAGTCGCGAACCAGCAGGGCGGCTTCTCCGGTAGCGCGGAAGCAGCCGTGCAGCGCGCGCAGGAATCGGCCGAGCAATATCTGCTCGAGAACAAGCTGCCGGTCGTGAACGAAGGCACGGTCGGCATCAGCGTGTCGTACGAACTCGACCTGTTCGGCAAGCTGCGGCGCGGCGTCGAGGCCGCGCGCGCGGACAGCGACGCCGTCAAGGCGGCTGCCGACCTGGCGCGCATCACGGTCGTCGCCGATGTCGTGCGCGCCTACGTCGAATCGTGCTCCGCCGGAGACGAGCTCGCGATCGCGAAGCAGTCGCTCGCGCTCCAGCAGCAGCGCGTGACGCTGTCGCGGCGGCTGCGCGACGCCGGGCGCGGCAACCAGACCGACGTGACGCGCGGCGTGACGCAGGTGCGCACGCTGTCGGCCGACATCCCGCGCTTCGAGGGCCGCCGCAAGGTCGCGCAATACCAGCTCGCCGCGCTGCTCGCACGTTCGCCCGCCGATCTGCCGAAGGCGGTCGGCGAATGCGAGCGGTTGCCGAAGCTGCGCCAGCCGATTCCGATCGGCGACGGCGCCGCACTGCTGCGCCGCCGCCCCGATGTCCGCGAAGCGGAGCGTCAGCTCGCCGCCGCGACCGCGCGCATCGGCGTCGCGACCGCCGCGCTATACCCGTCGATCAGCATCGGCGCGTCGGCCGGTTCGGTCGGTATCGCCGGCGATCTCTTCTCGTCGACCACCAACCGCTGGTCGTTCGGCCCCCTGATCAGCTGGTCGTTCCCGGTCAACGGCCAGCGTGCCCGCGTGCAGGAAGCCGAAGCCGCGACGGGCGGTGCGCTCGCGCACTTCGACGGCGTCGTGCTGAACGCACTGCGCGAAACGCAGTCGAGCCTCGCGACTTACGCGGCCGACGTGCAGCGTACCGACGCACTGCGCACGGCTTACGAATCGGCGCGCAGTTCCGCCGACGAAACGCACCGGCTCTATACGGCTGGCCGCGAATCGTTCATTTCCGATCTCGATGCGACGCGCACGCTGACCAGCGTGCACGCGCAGGTCGCCGCGGCCGAAGGGCAGGTCGCCGCGGACCAGGTACGGCTGTTCCTCGCGCTCGGCGGCGGGTGGGAAGGCGAGGCGGCGACCTCTGTCGCGCCGCAGACGCCGGCGGCCGATGCGCCGGTCGCCGCAGCCGCCAGCGCCAAGTGATCGTCCCGCACGGCGCCTGACCGCGTCTGCCCTCCACGCGAGCCGGCAGCCCGATCGCCGGCCGTGCACGCAGGGCACTGACTACCCGTCTCGCAGTACAGCACGGCATGCGGGCGCTGGCCACCGTCCCGCACGACCGTTCGCGATCTCGCATGTCCGGTATGTCGATGCCGACGTCGCGCTTCGCAGCCGTTGCCGGTACACTCGTCCGCAGTTTCCGTCATTCGCTCGCCGCCCGCCGGGCGGCCCGTTTCCCCGGAGAGTCATCATGCGAACCAGCGCCCGCAATCAATTCGCCGGCCGGATCGGCGCCGTCAAGCCCGGTGCCGTCAACGACGAAATCACGCTGCGCACCCAGGAGGGCCTCGACATCGTCGCCGTGATCACACACGGCAGCGCCGCATCGCTGGGTCTCGCCGCCGGCACGAAGGCGTTCGCGCTCGTAAAGGCGTCGTCGGTCATCGTGATGGTCGACGTCGACAGCAGCAAGGTATCGGCCCGCAACTGCGTCGCGGGCACCGTGTCGTCGGTCGCGAAAGGCGCGATCAATTCGGAAGTCGTGATCAAGGCCGCAGGCGGCGCGGAAATCGTCGCGATCGTCACCAACGACAGCGTCGATCGTCTCGGGCTCGCGAGCGGCAAGGCCGCGTCCGCGATCTTCAAGGCGTCGAGCGTGATCGTCGGCGTCGAGTAAGCGTCCGACCCGGTTGCAATGACGCTGCGTCTTTCGTCGCGTCTTCACGGGAGCTACCGTGCTCGTCGAACGTGCGGGCGCGCACGATGACGTCCGCACTCGATCACGCGCGTGAACGCGCATTGCGGTCGCTGCTCGCCGGGGCGGCCGACGCCGACTCCCCGGACGCGCATCTGTTTGGCGCACTCGTTTCGGCACGCGCGTGCCGCAGCGAGCTCGCGCTGCTCGGCCTGTCTCCCGCTCAGTTGAGCGGCCTGCTTGCCCGCCAGTTTCCGCACCTGCCTCCAGCCGATGCGTCGACACTCGTGTCGATCGACACCATCGCGCCGCTGCCGCCCTCGCGTGCGCAATTCGTCGCGACGCTGCACACGCTGCTGATGCACGACGCGCATCCTGCCGTCGCGCACGACGATGCCGACTGCGTCGCAGCGATCATCGCGCATGCGTGCCTGCGCCCCGACCACCTGTGGCGCGATCTCGGCCTGGACGGACGCGGCGCGGTATCCGCGATGCTCGACCGCTATTTTCCCGCGCTCGCCGCACGCAACGTCGCGAATCTGCGCTGGAAGAAATTCCTCGCACAGGAGGTGGCCGTATCGCTTGGCCTGCCGCCGGGGCCGGCCCCCGGATGTCCGGGCTGCGAGGATTTCGGGTTCTGTTTTCCTCGCGAAAAATAGTCACGCGGGCGGCCTGCGCGGCTTGTCCGTACGTATCGTTCGTACCGATCATGCGTACGCGCGTCCGCTTCTTTCCCGTCGATGCATCCGATCGCAGCGCCCCCCGGAGAAACCGTCCCGGTCGACCTCGCAAGCCCGAACCTGCCGTCGCACAATGTCGAAACGACGCCGCTGTTCTACGCGAAGCCAGGTTTCGCCGAAACCTGGCGCGACGCCGGCTGGATGATCCTGAGGCGTGACGGGCTGCTGCCGGAGTTCTTCCCGCACCCGGTCTCGATCCTTCCACGAGCGGATTCAGTTGCTGCTTGCGGCTCGCCGACGTCGGCGCGTTTTTCGACGACGTGCTCGCCGCCAGCATTCCGGCGCAAGCAACCAGCTGGCCGCGCACGCATCGGCCGAAACGCGAAGCACGGCGTAGTACCGCCGGCGCGCCGATCGACCCGGACAGTTCGCTGATTTGGCTGAAGCCGCGCCGATCACCAGCGCGGCATACAAGGTTCGATGCCCCCATAAACGGTTACCTTGGCGTGCATGCCGCGCGCGGCCGGCCACCGTTCCCCGTTTGCAGCACGATCAGTGTCGATGGCGGTGATGAATGTCCGGGAAATGCGCGTGACTGTGGGTGATCGGCAGATGCACATGCGGATGCGTGTGCGGTTCGTCGCCGTCGTGCGGAAAATCGTGCGCGTGTTGATGATGTTCGTCGTGCCGATGCCGATGTGTGTGCTCGAGCCGTTCGTGCGCATGCACGTGTTCGTGCCGTTCGCGCACATGCAGCCAGATGCCGAGCGCCATCAACGCGGTCGCGATCCAGAACGTGGCCGACGGCAGCGCCGGCCAGATCAGCAGAGACAGCACGACGCCGAACAGCGGCGCGACGGAAAAATACGCGCCGGTTCGCGCGCTGCCCAGATGACGCAGCGCGACGACGAACAACACGAGGCTGATCCCGTAGCCGCCGAGACCGGTCAGCATCGCGGCAGCCGTGGCCGGGACAGCGGGCAGCGCCGCGCCAGTCGCGAGCGCGATACCGATGTTCACGGGCCCGGCGATCAGGCCTTTCGCGCACGCGATGATCATCGCGTCGTTCGCGGCAACCTTGCGGGTCAGGTTGTTGTCGACCGCCCAGCACAGGCATGCGCCGGCGATCAAGAGTGCGCCGACCGGCACGTTCGCACGCCCCGGCACCCACGACAGCAGCGTGCCGCCCGCGACGATCGCCACCATGCCGAGAAACACCTGAAAGTCCACGTTCTCGCGAAACACGACCCACGCGATGACAGCCGTCAGTACGCCTTCGAGATTGAGCAACAGCGCACTCGTCGCGGCCGGCGTACTCGACAGCCCGAGCATCAACAGCGCCGGGCCCGCCACGCCGCCGGCCGCGATCGCGCCTGCCAGCCACGGCAGATCGGTCCGTTGCAGCGGCGCGGCGTCCTCGGCCGGCATGCGGCGACAGTGCAGTCCGCGCAGCAGGATTCCGATGCCCAGGCCGATCCCGCTGCCGAGATAAAGCAGGCCGGCGACCATGAACGGCGACATCGCGCCGATCAATGCCTTGGCGAGCGGCGTCGCAGCGCCGAACAGCGCGGCGGCGGTGAGCGCGACGAGAATCGCCGAGTGTCTCGGATTCATGATGCGGGCGTTGTGTCCGTGTCGGGAATCGGCGGGCTTCGCGTGACGCCGTGGTGCGCCCGGCTTGCCGAATGCTTTCGATTTCGCGGAACGCGGGGTGAGCCATGCAGGCTTTCACGTTCCTGTCGTGCCGGGCACTCCCGGCAATGTGCATCGGCACGCGAGATTATCGCGGTTGCTTCGCGGCTCGCCAACTGACTGGTGAACGACGGCAACAACGTGCTGGTTCATCTCGTCTCGTCGGTTTTGCGACGACGGTAGCGTTTCGTGCGCGACATGCATGGACAAGCGCGAATCCGGCAACTCCTTCTCGATTGATCAAAGGAATCTACGGCCCGTTATTTTAGGAAACCGAATCATTCGGGTGAAGCGTCCGTGAATTCGTCATTCATGGCGCCCACAATCGCTATCAGGTCTCAATGTCCACGCGATATGGGCAACACACGCGCAAGCAACCTCCATTGACGAGCTTTCGTCGTGCAGTCGTTTGGAGATTCAGTGGCGGAGGCGTGATGACACGCGAACGGGCAGTGCTACCCGCAGAGACAGCGGCGACCTGCCCGGATAAGGGCAGGTCGATCCGTCATGTGATTCGCTGCATGGCAGGGCATGCAGGTCGCCGCCGCGCAGTCGCACGGCGACGCATCGCGCGTTACTCGCTCGCGGTGGTTTGCTGCTCGGCCTGCGGTGCTGCGTCGGCCGGTACTTCGATGTTGGCCGGTTGCGGCGCGGCGGCGTCGGCCTGTACTTCGGCCTGCGGCTGCTGCGGTGCACCCTTCGCCGGTTGCCCGGCACCCTTGCCCGGACGGCGCGACTTCAGACGGCGCGCACGCGCTGCGTCGTCGCGCGTCACGCGCCCTGCTTCGGTGCCCTGCAGATCGACGCGCACCGCGTCTTCGACGAGGCACGACCAGTAGCGGTTGCCGCGGCACCACGTGGACATCGCATCACGCAGTTCGGCTTCGCTCAGGCCGACGGCCTGCGCCTCGCGGGCGAGGTCTTCCCAGATGCCGACCTTCAGCGGCACTTTCGGGGCCGGATTCTTCGGGAATGCGCGCGGGAACCGGCGCTGCAGTTTGCCGATCGCGACGATGACCGGATCGACCGGCGTCGACGGTTTCGCCGAAGAGGGCTTCGCGCCGGATGCCGCTTTGGCACCGGTACCGGCACCCGATTTGGCCCTACGAGCCGGCCGGTCGCCGGACTTCGGCTTCGCGCCGATGTCCGTCTGCGTAGCCGGACGCTTCGCGTTGCGCTCCTGCTTGGCCTTTGCTGCGAGCTGCGCCCGCAATTCGGCAAGTTGTTCAAAACCCATAAATTCAATCCACCAGGAATATAAGGTGTGGTTCGTGCGGCCATTCCGCACATCGGCGTTTCGCCGCATTGCCTGCAGCCCGTCTGCCGCCGACGCGGAACATACACTGCAGCCGCATCGCACCCACCGCTGTTTCAGGCACCCGGCCACGATGCCGGAGAAGGCAGGAGTGGAAGTATACCGGTACGCGCGGCAGTCGGTTGACTCACCGGTTCGCATTCGACGGATTCCGGCAGCGGACAAGGTGTCCACACGGTCGTGGTGCGCATTATGGCGGCGTTTTCATGCGCGATCGACACACGCGTTACGGTTTTCAGTGCGCCCGGGCTTCGATATTCGGGCCGCGCCACGCATGCGTTATTCCACACTACGGAATGCGAGCGTCGGTACAGGGAGCGAAGACGTTCGCGGCTACGGATCTGCGCTATCCGGAAAGACCGGATTTCAGGGTGCGATGAATGCAACGCACCGGTTTGCACACCGATCGCTACCGGCATCTTATTAGTTGCGTCCGCATCGATCCGCGATCGTACAACCGCGCAGGAAAATGCGTAGTATGGCCGGATCGACGTCGGCCGCGGCCTGTCACGGAGGATTTCACACTGGCGCCGCCAGCAGACGACTTCGCTATCGAATGCAAAGAGGCCCCGATCGCATGAAACGGAGCGAATACATGGATTCCCGACACGACATTCCCCACGACGGCATTACCCGCGAAGAAATTCACCATCGGCAGATCGACATGCGTGGCTATCGGCGCAGCGACGGCCTGTTCGAAGTAACGGCCTGTCTCGCCGACCGCAAGACGCGCGACTTCACGCCACCGGGCGGCACGCGCACCGTCGTGGCGCTGGCCCCGATTCACGATCTCGGCGTCACGCTGGTTTTCGACGTCGACATGATCGTGCGCGCGGTATCCACGTTCATCAGGTCGCATCCGTACGCGCAATGCCCGGGTGGCGGCGACTCGCTGCAGGCGCTCGTCGGATTGCGTATCGGCGCCGGCTGGAACAGCGAGATCCGCAAGCGTCTGCCGTCTTGCGACACCTGCACGCATCTGAAGGAAATTCTCGGTCCGGTCGCCACGACGGCCTATCAAACGATGGTCGGTGTACGGACGTCCCCACTCAATGACCGCAACAGCGAAGGAAAACCGCCGAAGATCGACAGTTGCTATGCGTATGGCGCGTCGCGCGACCTCGTGAAAAACCTGTGGCCTGAATATCATCAGCCGTCGGTGTCGGTCAAAGGGGACTGACGCGTCGGTCGTGCGCACTGCAGTACGGTACGGGATGGGTGTCGCTGCGGGATTTACGCGTCGGCGATGTCGGAAGGGTCGGCGCTCGCAGACGACAGCATTCACGACACTTCGGCAGGTTCGATCGCTGTCGATCAGAATACGCCGAGCGCCAGCCCTGCGGCGAGACCCGCGCCAATTTCGGCGCAGCGCGCGAGATCCTCGCTGCCGATCGTCTTGGGGGAGAGGATGCGCTCGGGCGTTTGCGCATGGGTGCAGACGATCAGGCCCGGCGCCACATTCCTGAGCCGCCATCCGGTTGCGATCCGGTCGATCTGGCGCAGTGCGTTCTGTCCGTCGCTGCCCGCGCAAATCATCGCCGCATACGGGCGGCCATTCACACGATCGAGCGCGGCGTAGTAGCAGCGATCGAAGAAATCCTTCATCAAACCGGACATCGCAGCCAGATTTTCCGGTGTCGCGAACAGGTAAGCGTCGGCGGCCAGCACATCGCCCGCGCTCGTCGCATCCGCACGCTGCAACTTCACTTCCACGCCGGATTGCTCGCGCGCGGCGCTCGCTGCCGCTTCGGCCATCTGTTGCGTACCGCCAGTCATCGTGTGGTAGACGATCAACAGCGTCTTCATGTGGGTTCACTCGCGTTCAGCTGCATATACGCCGGTCTGGATCGGGACAGGTTACGTCGACATGCCCGGCCCGGTCCGCATTCGTCAGTTGCTGTTCACCGCTTCTTCGATGCTGCGGGTGAAGCACGCATTGAGTCGGCGACGCACGGTCAGTCACGCAGCGTCGGCGCCCTGGCGCGCGTAGTACGCAAGAAACATGTCGGCCGCGGATTCGGCAAGCTTCTGCTGCTCCTGCATGCCAAGTGGCGGCTGGCCCATCGTCACTTGCGGCCAGAACGCGAAAGCTTTCACGATGCCTTGCAGTTGATGAGCCGCAAATGCGGGATCCGTGGCCGACAGACGGCCGGCCGCCGCTGCCGCGCGAATCCAGACCGTCAGGTCTTCTTCACGTTCGCCGAGGCGTTCGACCATGTCGCGCGCGCGCTCCGGAGAATGAATGGCCGCGCCGATCGCGACGCGCGCGAGCGCAAGAAACGCTTCGTCGTTCAGCAAGCGCAATTTGCGACCCAGCAGGGCGAGCAGTTGCTCGCGCAGCGGGACGTCCGGACAGTAGGCGGGTGGGCTGGCCGTCCGGGTCACATCCCATAGCTGATGGAGAATCGCGGCGAACAGGGTTTCCTTGCTCGGGAAGTGGTTGTAGACGGTGCGTTTCGACACGTCCGCGCGCGCGGCGATGCGATCCATGCTGGTTGCGTCGTAACCCGCGGCGAGGAATTCCTCGATCGCAGCGTCGATGATCGCCGCGCGCTTTCGATCGGTCAGGCGCGGAGGAGAAGTACTCGTATCCATACGGAAATTTTACACCGCTGAGTTTACTTTTCCCAGGGATAAACTACACTACCCGGTGTACTTTTCTTTCCGGACGAATCGACATGGCTTCGCCTCTCGTTTTCCTTCATCGTGCTCTGGGTTTCGCTGCCGCCAGACGCGGCCGCGCGTTATCCAACGGGTCGCCCCAACACACCGGCGAGCGCTTCAGCAACGTCGCACCGCGGCCAACCGAAGGTTTCCGCAAGACGCTCGGGATCGCATGGAACATGCTGGTCAACAAACCGCGCAACACCACGCCGACCGGCGCTCTGCCTATTGATTCACTGACTCGGGAACAACTCGACGCAGCTCCCGACCGGAGCCTGTACCGGCTTGGGCACTCAACTCTGCTGCTGAAGCTGCGTGGCGAGTTCTGGTTGACCGACCCAGTGTTTGCCGAGCGCGCATCGCCATTCCGGCACCTCGGCCCCAAGCGCTTTCATGCTCCTCCGATTGCACTCGAGGATCTTCCTCCATTGCGCGGCGTGATCCTGTCGCACGATCACTACGATCACCTCGACCGTGACACGGTGCTTGCGCTCGCGGCTACCACCGACGTGTTCATCACGACGCTGGGTGTCGGCGATCGCCTGATCGACTGGGGTATCGACGCGAAAAAGGTACGCCAGCTCGACTGGTGGCAAGACATCGACGTCGGCGGGTTGACGCTGACCGCGACACCGGCGCAGCACTTCTCCGGGCGTAGCCTGTTCGACGGCAACAGCACGCTGTGGGCGTCGTGGGTCATCGTCGACGATGATTTGCGTGTGTTCTTCAGCGGCGACACCGGGTACTTCGATGGCTTCCGGGCCATTGGCGAACGACTGGGGCCGTTCGATGTGACGCTGATCGAAACCGGCGCGTACGACGCGCAATGGCCGTACGTACACATGCAGCCGGAAGAGACCGTGCAGGCACACATCGATCTACGCGGCCGCACGCTGATGCCGATTCACAACGGCACGTTCGATCTCGCGATGCACCGGTGGCAGGAACCGTTCGAGCGGGTCACCGCATTGGCCATGGTGCGAGGCGTCGGGCTGTCGACACCAAGGATCGGCGAGCGGCTCGATTTGAACGAGCCGCATCGCGGCGAGCAATGGTGGAGGACGGTTGATGAACTTGCCGAGAGGCCAGCGACGAGATCGCGTCGCTGGCAGCTGTGCACAACGCAGGTGACAAAGTAGGGTCGCCGGCGCCGCGCTTTGCGTTCTTGAGAAGCGCGGCGGAGACGTGCACTCCGTCACGGAATGACGCAAAGTAGCGGGCGCGTCGTCAACGCAATAGGCCCGACGGAAAAGCGCTTCAGCCACCCACCGGAATTTCAGCCTACCGGGCGAATATCGTCGTGCGAATCGGGCGGTCAATGCGGCCCCCCGCACCACGCTCGCCTACAGCCGCCGCCGACCAAGCGCTTCAAAACCATCGGTCCGATCTCCCTCCCCTTCGAAAATCGGCGCGGTCATAGAAAATCTGTTGCGGCCGCATCTCGTCGATCCAACATCAAATCAAGGCACTTCGATCGCACCAAAGTCAGTAATTTCAAAATCCTACTTCGGTGAAGAACGGCGTTGTCACGTGACAACTCCATATGAACGAGTCTTTATTGCCTCGTCGTGGATTCACTCCAGGCATGTCACAGGCACCCAACCAAACAGACAGTTTCGTGAGCGGCCACACAAATACGTATCAAATACTACAAAACACATTTCAAACAACACATTTCCATCTAAATCACCTTCGCCAGTAGTCAATTTCTCGCACCAACTTCATACGCCCCCCATTTACACCGCAAACCTGGCTCGTCTTTCGTGAAACAACATGAAGAAAGTGCCACAACTCGTTGCCTGACAAGGGTTTACGGAGATACCCCATTTTTCGGAAATGTTTCACGAACGTGCACTGCGGCGTTGCCGCTCGCTCTGGTCGTACCCAGATTGAATGCAGTACGGGTACCCGGAGCCGTCTCACGACGAACCTTCGCGATCATCGTACCGCTCAATAACGTCAGTGCGACGAACACCCCCCTCCCCTGCCCGGGACAATAGTGAAGCAATCAGGTGCATAGCGGATATAAATGGGGCCATATCAATGACCGGGGAATCTACAACACCACCCTTCAAGGCTTCTAGCGGCCGCGCTCGCTAACACTGATCGATGGGCCTTGATGACCAATTCCAATCGTCAGGATCCGGAGCCCCGCCGCTCTCGCAACGCGCCAGCCATCGCGGCTTATGAGTCGGCTCTGCCGTTCTGGCGTATATTATTCGGCCAATTCAGCTAGTGGCGTTGTCACGTGACAACTCGGATCCCCATCTCTCACGACAGCTCAACTCAAATTTCAGGTGATCACGTCGATCGATTAGCGGGCCGGAGACCAATTACCAGTTCCACGGCCGCCATAACGAATGTGTCTAAATTGGCTGCTACCCACCTTGCGAATAGTCTCCCGTGCCGGTTGTCACGTGACAATCTCTCATGGCCGCATTCTTAGCATCTGGTCTGCGGCCAATATCCCGAATGAGGAACGAATTCGAGAGCTTAAAATCACAACCCTGATCGGGATGCCGCCAGCTCACGCGCATCAATGCCCCGAGATCCCCAACTTGTCACGTGACAACTGCACAAGACCGTATCCCCCACTGTCGAACGATCATGTGATCGCAACAACGTTCCCGAGACGACACTCAGCTCACTCACAGAAATCGAAACTTGAGATTTTTTTTGATGCGAATCCAAGTGAATCCTATTTAACTGAAATCTCTCGTTGGTAGTTCGGAAAATGAGCATCTGTTTTTCGTAAATTCAGAACCACAAGATAGATAGCCATTCGGTCCACTTGTCACGTGACAATCATCTCGATCTACAAATTCATACCGTCATCGAACACTTTTTCTGGACATTTCGATAACAACTACATATATTACGCAAAACTCCGTGGAGGACTTTAATGGCTTTCAAGATCGCCGTTAGCAATCAAAAAGGTGGGACTGGAAAGACCACCATCTCCGTCAATATCGCGGCGGCCTTCGAGGCCGGCGGCAACAAGGTCGCATTGATCGATGCCGATCCTCAGGGCACGTCGGTCAGATGGGTCACGAGCGGAGAAAACACACTTCCGATGACGGTACTGTCACTGGCACCCGCCGGCCGCGGCATCGGCGGCGAAATCAAGAAGCAGGATGCAAACTTCGACGTCATCGTCGTCGACTGTCCGGGCAACCTTGAGGATCCCCGCATCGCATCCGTGCTCGAAGTCGCCGATTTCTGCCTCGTGCCGCTGTCCCCATCGCCGGCCGATCTGTACAGCACCGTCGCGATGATCCGCATGATCGAGTCGATGCGCACCGTTCGTAACCCAAATCTTTCTTCTGCATTGATGCTCAATAGCGTCAATGGAAAAACTAAAATGCGTGAAGAAATTTTAAAAATTCTAAGAGCTGAAGAAATAGGGGAGCATCTGCTAGACAGCCAGATTGCGCAACGCGAGGTCTATCGCCAGACGTTCGCGCTCGGCACCACGATCCATCATCACAACCGGTACCTGAAGGGGTTGAAGGAAGCCCGCGCAGAGATCGAAAGGCTCGTCACGGAAATGGCCCAATACATCGCATCGACGCGCGCTACCGGAGCCGCTCATGGCTAAAGACACATCGAAAGAAAAGAAGCCGACGGGCAACCTGCATCTCGCCGCCGGCCTGCTGCGCGGGCTCGCGCAGGAAAACGCGGCGCTGGAGACGAGGCTGCCCGAGCCAGTGCCGCCGGCACTGGATATCGCTGTCGAAACCACGACAACCGCCGCCCCGAGCGCACCGGCACCCGCGGATACCCCCGATCTCGGCGCGCCGCAAAGGGTCGCGGTCAAGGACTGCATCCCGAACCCGTTCAACCCGCGCGTCTTCTATTCGGAATCGAGCCTGCACGAGCTCGCACTGACGTTGAAGCGGGAAGGGCAGATCGAACCGATCAAGGTCACACGGCTCCCGCAATTCCCCGGCAAGCTCGTCGTGATCGACGGACAACGCCGGCTGCGCGCGACGAGCATCAACGGCGACGAAACGATCAACGCGACGTTCCGCACGGATCACACGCCCGAGCAGCTCTATACGATCGCGTATCGCGCCAACCACGACCATGAACGCCAGACGATCTTCGACGATGCGGTCGCGTGGAAGCGTCTTCTCGACGAAAAGGTCTTCCCCGACCAGAACACGCTCGCGGAAAAGATCGGCAAGGACAAGGCATCGATCAGCAAGACGTTGTCGCTGAACGCACTGCCGAACACGCTACTCGAGCGGATGGCCAGCGCGAACGACGTGGTCGGCCTGCAGGCAGCGTATTTCCTGAAGCTGATTTTCGAGCGTCTGGGCGAACCTGCCGCCGACCGTCTGCTCACGGCCGTGATCGACCGCAAGAAGTCGGTGCGCGATCTCGAGAACTTCCTGCGTGCGCAGAGCGACGGCAACAAGAAGACGGGGCGCACGCGCTACAGCGTTCGCCACGATTTCGCGCTCGAATCGCGCGCGATCGGTCAGTTGAAGACGTATCCGGACGGGCGTCTGGATCTGCAACTCAAAGGCGTGGATGCGTCCCACCAAGAGGCGCTTGCCGATCGGCTCAAGACCGTCATCGACGCATACGTCGCCGAACTGGCTGCAGCAGCGCAAAAGTAAGCGTCCAAGCAAAAGACCTCGCTCCGGCATTGCGCGGCGCCGCCGGATGATATCCGGCACACCGCGCATCCTGGCTGCGAGGCCTTGATCAGTTGGTCGCGAGACTGCTTTTCAGCAGGAATTCCAGCAGGTCGTCCGAGGTCGGTTCGCCCCACGTGTCGAGTGCCAGCCACCGGAAGAAGCTGGTCTGCGCCAGCTTGCTGGCCTTCTTCTTCGGCGACAGCGTGAGATCCTTCGAACCGGCAACTGTCTCGTTGTAGCGTTCTATCAACTTGGTCTGGTCGTCGATCTCCAGCTCGCGGAAATACGCACCGGCTTCGTCGACCTTCGCGGCCAGGTATTTGTCGCGGATCTGTTCCTGCTTGCTCTGCGCGGATTCCTTTGCCGGCGCAGCCGCCTCCGTGCCCTGCCCGTCGGCCAGCGTATAACCGTGAGTCAGCGCCTTGCGGAAATACGCGGCGACATTGTCGACAGGCGCCGCGTTCTTCTTCGTAGTCCGATTGAGCGTATAGGCGATCGCTGCCTTGATGCGCTGCACGCCGTACTGTGTGATCAACCGGCGCGCCTCCGAGCGAGGAATGCCGAACTTCGCGACCTCCTCGACCAGCGCTTCATTTTTGACGTCGCCTTCCTCGACCGTATCCGCGCTCGGCTTGCGCGTCACCTTGAACTGAACGGCTTCCACGCTGCGGCCCGACTTGTGTTCGATCAGCTCGAGCGTATGGTCGGAAACTTCGTTCACCTCCTGAATGCACGGCACCAGGACCTTGCTCTTGAAGAGCTTGTACTCCTTGTACGATTGGGACGCCTTGTCCTGGCCGAGAATGAGATCGCGAAATTTCGGCAGAGGAATTTTCGCAGTGATGCCGATCCCCTCGTAGCGCACTGTGTTTTCCCACAGCGCAAGCGAGTGCGATCGCCGAAACTCGCGCGCGATCCGCATGTCGATCAGCGCGTAGATCTCCGGATTGAGCAGCTCGCTGCGAATCTGGTCGGAGAAGCTGTACTTCAGCACCGATTGCTCGAGCTCGGCACCGGCGAGCAGGCCTGATGCCTTCCACACCGTCGAGCGGTCCGCAGCCAGATAGTCCCAATTGACGACGGTACTGATCAGCGAGTTGACCGTGTCCTTCACATACTTCGTGTTGTTGCTGTTCAGTCCGCTCTCGTGCGACAGCGCAGCGATCGAGATCGAGAAGCTGGTCCGCCCCGGCTCGAACGCTTCCTGGCGAAGCGCGTTCTTGATCAGCGAGCTGAACATCTTGCGCTGCTGCAAACCGATCTTTCCGGACTTCGGAGCAATGTGAATTGCCTGGACCGCCTTGCGCAACAGATCGGGAGGCTCGGGCGTCTGAAATAGCGAAACCTGCTTGTCGGAGCCTTTGATTGCGGGCTTGCGCGGCATCGTGATGTCCGGATAAGGTGACCGTGTTGGGGTCTGACTTTATACCTTTTCCGGCTGACGAGCAACGCCTCTTTCTCCAGCATTACTTGCACTATCACGCCTAACCATTTGTTGATAAAGGGAAAAATTATATTTTTTGAACGTTGAAAATTCCCATATCCATATACCTTTCTGCCAAAAACCCTCCCAAAACCAGCTACCTGTCGAGTACGTCAGCCAGATCCGGCACGGGATTTGCCGGGCTGAGGGTACCCATTCATGGGAAGCAATCGGGTGGAAATGGATTGTCAGGGGAGATTCATGGTGCCTTGCAACAGGGTCCGCGTTCCCTCCCATAACGAGCTACCTTTAGGGCTTCCCATGAATGGGTACCTGTGAAAAGGCGTCGGCTCCGCTTTTTGTCTTCATCGCCGTCTCGACGACCGAAATCTCTCCCATAAGTGGATACCTTCAAATTTCCCCATAGGAGGATACCTGTGAGCGGCAACGATACTGTTTATGGGATGGTCCCACAGAAGCGGCGCACGATACCAAGTCGGTAAGCGCCAAACAAGCCCCATATCTGACTACCTGTGCGTGCCCCCATAACAGGCAACCCCACATAAAACGCTGTGGTCATGCTCATCGGCCACCACGGAAAAGCAGCCCATAAACGGCTACCCAAACATTTCCCCATAGAAGGCTACCTGAAGCGTTTTTGAGACAAAATCCCATAACCGTCTACGTGCGCCCCATATCCACAACCCCGATTTCCCACAGCACGGTACCCAATTCCCCAAATCCACAGACCTAAACCCCCAGACCCTTCCACCTGTGCTCCCATAAATGGGTACCGAACACCGGTCAAACCCTTGTCAGGTAAGGCTGTGAGCCGTCTAAAGGTAGTTAAAGTAGTAAACGTCGTTTACCAAAGATGTAAACACACGTGTGCCTGTGCAGAAACACAAGCCCCATAAACCACTACCAAAGTGATCTGCCCGTGGCCTGCGAGCACAGCAATAAGCCTCCAAACGCTGTGAAACGCAGGCCACTTCACCATGTTTCAAGCCCAACAAGGCTTCCAGCGGGTGTGAGCGCCTACTTACAAACCCGCAAACGTAGAAACTTATGGGAGGAAATCGGCGCTTTCCGGATATAGGTACCCACCTATGGGGCCCAAAATTGGCCGGAGCTGGTAGCTCGCCGCACGGGAATCGTTGCGGGCCTGTGCCATCGCACTCGACACCTGAATGTGGCTGACGCCATCACAGCAGTCAGAAATCGCTCGAATGTGGCGCCAAGCGATTTTTTTGGCGCCTGTCCGAGCCGTTCCTCGGATAAGTTTCCGACAGATATATACGGACGAATCCGTGACCGCGAGCTGTGGGTCCCTCACAGACAAGTGTTGCCGAGTTCGAGCGATCCCTCACCGGCCTCATGATTTTCTACCTTTGGACCTGTGCCGAAATCGGTGCTCTATCGCGAGCGGCAGATGAGGATCCGTCCACCGCTTGGCGGAAAACCAGACCTCTCGCCTGTGGTCGTCCATCGCGATTCGCGCGTCGTCCTGAACGTGAGGTTCCAGCCGCCGACGAAGCTCACCGTAATCCGATCGATGCCTGAATCCCGAACATTCTCACCCTGAAAAGCCGTTGAGTCCTGTAAAGGCTCACCGATAAAGTGGCTCGACTGTCTGCATGAATAGTCCGCGCGGGACACCATGGGCCCAACGGAAAAGCTGTGAAGAATCCGGACGATCGAGCGCATGTCGGTGGCGTCACACACAGGCATAAGACTCGTTGCGACGTGGGCAGCGCATGAAATCGCAGCGTCCGAATCCGGGAACGCTTGCACGGCGCTCATGCGTGTGTATGAGTAGCGAGCGTTGATCAAATGTGGTGACCCTATGCCGGGATGTCTCATCACCACAGGCACGTCGGACCCGACGAGCCGCGAGGAAGGGCTGCGAACAGGTAGCCATGCGCGCATCGAGCGGTTACCCGATCGTTCGCGTCGAACGATATCGCCGTACAAGGAATAAGCAGGAATTCGGCACAGAGTGATTCGTGGTCATTTATGGGAGAGCGCGACACTCGCGCGACATTGAACGGGACGTCGGTTCGCGCGCAAGCCCTTCCTGTGGCGAGCCCGCTTGCGAAGCGACGACTCCGTCGTACGAGTAGCGAACGCCATCGTTGAAACAGCGAGGACGTGCGAATGCACCGTGCACAGAAACGGAGCGCGCCCCTATCGACAACCGGTGCAGTATTGACGGAGCGATCCGGTTCGTCGATCGGTTACCTTGGATCAAGGGCACCGCGCGCATAGTGTCAAACGATGCACCGTTGCTACCTTTGTCAGCCGCTGATCGCGGGACGCATGGCGAACAACTGCAATGCGATGTTTCCCATATACGTCTACCCGGGAACTGCGGTTACGACGGCGCCACTTTTTTCACAACACGGTTATGATGCAAAGGCCCTGATCGTGACCTGATGGCCAGTCGGGGGCAGGGGGCGGTATCTCGACGTGCTTTCAATCCGTGATCAATCAGAAAAGAGAGTTCAGCGATGCGAATCCAGATCAGAAAACTCACGCTGGCTGCTACGGCAGCAGCTTTCCTCTTCGGCTCGGCAGCTCCGGTGTTCGCGCAGACCGACGCCAGCGCTCCGGCCGCACAGGATGCCAAGGCTGCAAAGCGTGAGGCGCGCAAGGCAGCCCGGGCAAAACGCAAAGCCGAACACAAGGCAGCGCGCGCGAAGAACACCGCCGAACTGAAGAAACTCGAAGACGCCGGTTACAAACCGGCGGCCAACGATCCTAACTATCCGCAGAATCTGCAGAACGCCCAGAAGAAAGCTGCCGGCGCCGGCGCAAGCCAGTAAGCGTCACCCGCACGCCAGGCCTCGGCTCGATCCGCGGTCTGGCGCGTGTGCCACGAAAACGCGCTCGTGTTCGTGAAAAATGCAGACTGAAAGTCCGCATCGATTGATTCGGGATCCTATGTTTTCAGGGCGTGAGCGGAAGCTGTGTCGGCAGGATCTTCACCATCTGTCCCGCTCGCCGACGCAAATCGGACGCTTTGTCAAAGCGGGACCCTCCGGATAAGAACGCCGGCCGTCCGATTCAGCGCTGCACGCCCGCCGCCGTGCTGCCCGTCACCTTCAGCCAATCCTTGAACGCGCGCACGGCTTCGTCCTCCGCACGTGCGGCCGCCACATAAGTGAAATACCGCCACGGCGGCAATGCCGGTTCGCTGAACGGCTGCACGAGTCTGCCTTCGGCAATGTCGTCCGCGACTAGCGCGATCGGCCCCATGGCGACGCCGAGTCCGTCGAGCGCACCTTGCAACGTCAGGTAGAAGTGCTCGAGCGTCAGCGAGTGCCGCGGCACGAGATTCGCGTAACCGGCCGCCGCGAGCCATTCGGGCCACATGCCCGGATAAGTCGCCGCATGCAGCAGCGTGAAGCCGGCGAGATCGGCCGGCGTGCGCAACGGTCGCCCCTCGAGCAGCTTCGGCGCACACACAGGCAACCGGACTTCGGACAGGAATTCGTCGGCGACGTAGCCGTCGATCGTCTGCGGACCGCCACGGACGATCAGGTCGACCTTGTCGCGCAACTTCTCGATCGGCTCGTTCGATGTCGACAGCCGCACCTCGATCGCCGGATGGGCGACCTGGAACGACGACAGTTTCGGCACGAGCCAGCGCAGCGAAAACGTCGCGGGCGCGCTCACGCGAAGCACGCGCTGCTGCGCGCGGCCGAAATGCTGTGCGGTGGCGAGCGCGATCCGGTCGAACGATGCGCCGACCTCGGCGAGATACGCACGGCCGGCATCCGTCAGCTCGACGCGCCGGTTATGCCGTTCGAAGAGCGGCCGGCCGAGCCATGTCTCGAGCTGCTGTACGTGCCGGCTGATCGCGCCGTGTGTCACGCACAACTCGTCGGCGGCATGCGTGAAGCTGCCGAGCCGGGCCGCGGCTTCGAACGCGCGCAGCGAATTCAACGGAGGGAGTCGTCGGGCCATTTTCTCATTTCGCGTGAAATTTACTCACGCGAATGCTCAGATTTAATCGTTTGATCATGCGATCCAGCTTCGCCAATATCCCACACAAACGGCCGATGCGGCCTGAATACGTGTCTGGATTTCTCACATGGAGTATGGAACATGCCGAACGTGGTCGTAGTGGGCGCCCAATGGGGTGACGAAGGCAAGGGGCGCGTCGTGGACTGGCTGGCGGCGCAGGCCGATCTGGTCGCGCGCTACAACGGCGGCCACAACGCGGGTCATACGCTGGTCGTCGGCGGAAAGACGTACAAGCTTGCGCTGCTGCCGAGCGGCATCGTGCGCGGCAAGCGCGGTGTGATCGGCAACGGGGTGGCGCTCGATCCGGAGGCGCTGCTCGCGGAAATCGCGCGGATGGCCGAGCTCGGGTTGTCGGTCACGCCGGACAATCTGTCGATCGCCGAAAACGCGACGCTGGTGCTGCCGATCCACCGTGCGATCGACCACGCGCAGGAGCGTCAACGTCGCGAGCCGATCGGCACCACGCTGCGCGGGATCGGGCCGGCCTACGAGGACAAGGTCGGGCGCCGCGGGCTGCGCGTCGGCGATCTGGCGGAACCGAGCCGGCTCGCCGAGAAGCTCGACGTGCTGGTCGATCACCACAACGCATGGTTTCGCGGGCTGGGGCTTGAGTTGTACTCGCGCGACGCCCTGCTCGCGACCCTCGTCGACATCGCGCCGAAGGTCCTGCCATTCGTGCGTCCCGTGTGGGCCGACCTCAACGACGCCACCGACCGAGGCGAGCGCATCCTGTTCGAAGGCTCGCAGGCCGTGATGCTGGACATCGACTGGGGCACGTATCCGTTCGTGACGTCGTCCGGCACCGTTGCATCGGCAGCAGCAGCCGGCACGGGCCTTGGCGCGTCCAGACTCGGCCACGTGCTGGGCGTGACCAAGGCGTATGCGACGCGTGTCGGCGGCGGCCCGTTCCTGACCGAGCTGACCGACGCAACCGGCGAAACGCTGCGCGCGCGTGGCCAGGAATTCGGCGTCAACACCGGCCGGCCGCGCCGCTGCGGATGGCTCGACGCCGCGCAGTTGCGTCAGGCCGTCCGGATCTCCGGGATCGATTCTCTCGCGCTCACCAAGCTCGACGTGCTCGACGGCTTCGACGCGATCGAACTGTGCGTCGGCTATGAACTCGACGGCGCACGCGTCGACCACCTGCCCGCCAGCCTCGATGCGCAGTCTCGCGCGAAACCGGTCTACGAACGGTTCGACGGCTGGCGCGGCACCGTGAAAGGCGTGCGCGAACGTACGGCGTTGCCGCGTGCCGCGCAGGATTTCATCGCACGCGTCGAGGCGGTCGCGGGCGCGCCCGTATCGATGATCACGACCGGCGCCGAGCGTGACGACACGATCGTCCTGAGCAATCCTTTCGACCCGGCGTAAGCACGAGCAAGCACGACGCGGCCCGCGCAATGCGGGCCCGGCAGGCCGTCGCCAGGCGGCCCGCACCGACCCGATGCGGTCGCCTCTCGGGCGTGCGCCGTCGCGTGAACGATCGTCCGCCTTCCCTGTACACGGCAAACTGGACACGCCTGCATCGCTGCGGTACTGTTCCGCACAATTCGCGCCAGACCGGCCCGTGCCGGGGCGGGCGCCGCTGCGAAGCGATTTCAATCCCGGGGACATGTCGATGGACACGTTACAGATGATGCGCATTTTCGTCCGGGTGGCGGAGGAGGGCAGCTTTACGAGCGCGGCCCAGCGTCTGGACATCACTACCGCTTACGCATCGCGTTCGGTCGCCCAACTCGAAACTCATCTGCGCACGCGTCTGCTCAACCGGAGCACGCGCCGCATCGCGTTGACCGATGCCGGACAGCGCTACCTCGACCGTTGCCAACGCATCCTCGGCTATATCGACGAAGCGGAAGCCGAGGCGGCCGACGCGCAGGCGAAGCCGTCGGGGCGGCTCCATGTTCACGCGACGACGAGTTTCGGCCAAGCATATCTTGTGCCCGCGGTCGTGCGATATCGGCAGCGCTATCCGTCCGTGGCGGTCGAGCTCACGCTGTCGCAGCACGTGCCCGACATCATCGACGAAGGCTACGACGTGTCGTTGCAACTGAGCTCGACGGAGTTGCCCGATTCGGGACTGGTATCGCAGCGGCTCGGCGATGTGCACAGCGTATTGTGCGCGTCGCCCGCCTATCTGAAGGAACGCGGCACGCCGCGTACCGTGCGCGATCTCGAAGCGCATGCCTGCCTGCAGATCGTCACGCCCGTGTTTCCGCGCGACCGCTGGCATCTCGACGGCCCCAACGGTCGCGAGACGTTCGAACTGCCGCCGCCGGACTTTCAGGTCAACATCGCCGATGCGCTCGGCGGTGCGCTGCGCGCCGGCCTCGGGATCGGCTCGCTGCCGATGTCGAGCGCGGTTCCGGCGCTGGCAAGCGGCGCGCTCGTGCGCGTGTTGCCCGAGTACCGGCTGCAGAAGCTGACGGTCTATACGCTGTATGCGTCGCGCCAGTACCTCGACGCGAAGATTCGTACCTTCGTCGATTTCCTGCGCGAATGCGTGCCCGAAATGCTGTCCGCCGACGAGGCCGCGTTGTGCGTGCCCAGCGAGTCCTGAGCGAACGGTAACGACGCATGCCGCGCCTGATGACGCGGCTCATCGTGTTGTCGCGCATGAATCGATTTTCGTTCGATCCAGATGATTCGCACAACGAATTGATAAATGCGGAAGGTGTGATGCGATCGCGCCGATCGGCCGCGTCGTCAGCTGCACGCCTTTATGAAAACCCCTGCTTTCGATATCGGACATCGTTGGTTCGGTACAAGGCGTTGACCCCCTAGAATCGATTCGACTCGCGCGAGCGGTTCGACACGCCGGTATCGATGTCGCGAGATGTCGCGAACCGCAAGCGCGCAACGCGTTCTTCCGCTTCCTTCCGATCGAACACAGGACACCATGGTAGACCGACTTTCCAGATCCCGCCGCCGGCTCATCCAGGCCGGCCTGGCGATCGCCGCGGGCGCTGTCGCCCAGCCGCGCTTCGCGTTCGCCGATGCGGCCGGCACGCGCACGTTGCGCATCGGCTACCAGAAGGGGCCGCTGAGCCTGTTGAAGGCGAGGGGCTCGCTGCAGGGCAAGCTCGCTCCGCTGGGCGTCAACGTCACGTGGACCGAATTCCCGTCGGGGCCGCCGCAACTCGAAGCGCTGAACGCGGGGTCGATCGACTTCGGCGATGTCGGCGAGGCGCCGCCGATCTTCGCGCTCGCGGCGGGCGCACCGCTCGTCTATTATGCGCAGACGCCGGCGGGCCCCACGACCGAGGCCGTGGTCGTTGCCAAGGACTCGCCAGTGAAGACGTTCGCGGATCTGCGCGGCAAACGCATCGCGCTCGTGAAGGGATCGAACACGCACTTCCTGCTGGTCAGGTTGCTGCAGGCGGCGAAGCTTCGGTATGCGGATGTCACGCCGGTCTGGCTGTCGCCGTCCGACGCGCGTGCCGCGTTCGAAAGCCGCTCGGTCGATGCGTGGATCATCTGGGATCCATTTCTCGCGGTTGTCCAGCAGACGCTGGGTGCGCGCATCGTCGCGGACGGCTCGGGGCTCGTCGAGAACCGCAGCTACTACTTCGCGTCGCGCACGTATGCGCAGCGCAATGCCGACGTGCTTGGCGTGGCCGTGTCCGAGCTGACGGCCGTCCAGCGATGGCTCGACGCGAATCGCGCGCAGGGCGCGGCCGAGTTCTCGAAACTATGGGGCATTCCTGAGCCGGCGGTCGCGCTCGCATTCAGCCGTGCGCGCTTCGGCGTCGAACCCGTGACGCGCGACACGCTTGCGTACCAGCAGCGCATCGCGGACGTGTTCTACCAGGCGGGGATTTTGCCGAAGCGTGTCGACGTGAGCCAGGCAGCGCCGCCCACGCTCGCGTGACGAATCCTTTCCGGTAAACGACAACGCCACGGACGTAAATCCGTGGCGTCTTGCTTTATGTGCCCCGCTGCATGGAAGTCGTGTGCAGCGAAGAGCACCGCATCAGCGCTGCGAGCCCCAGAGCGTGCGCCCGAAGAACGTGAGCGTGCGATCCCATGCGAACTGCGACCACACCGGATCGAACTGCGTGCCGCCGATGCGGCCGGGCCCGACGGCTGTTTCGTTCGCGAACGCGTGATGCGCGAGATAGCGGTGGAACTCGACGTCGACCTTGGCATCGGTCAGCTTCTTCTCCAGCGCATCGACCTGATCGATCGAGAAGAACGCATCCTGCGTGCCCCAGTGGCCCATCAGCGGCACCTTGATCTTCGACGGATCGAGGTAATCGAGCGGGGGGAAGCCATACCACGTGACGCCGGCGTCCGCGTCGGCGAACTGCAGCGACAGCAGCGTCAGTGCGCCGCCCATGCAGAAGCCTGTGACGGCAACGCGCGACGCGCGCGTCTTCAGGTATTGCACCGCGCCGGGGATGTCCTGCGACGCGGCGTCGCCGAAATCGAGCCCGGTCATCAGATGGTGCGCTTCCTCCTCCTCGACTGTCGACTTGCCGCGATACAGGTCGGGCACGAGCGCGAAGTAGCCGCAGCGCGCGAGCCGGTCAGCGACGCCGCGGATCTGGTCGTTCAATCCCCACCATTCCTGGATGACGACGACCGCGGGCGCGCCTTCGGTCTTTTCCGGCGTGGCGAGGTAGCCCTGCAGTTCCTGGCCGTCCGGGCGGCGAAACTTGATCATGGAACCGGATGTTTGAGACATGAAACCGCTCCTTTTCGAAAAATGCGATGAGTGCGGCATCGGGTCGGCCAGTGAGTGCGGTATGCCCGGTGATTCGAGGCGTCGCTCGCGTTCGCTTTGGCCGGCGCCGACCACGCGGCCATTCTATGCGCAAACGCCCGCGGTCTGCGTGAACGGTGTGGCGCGTCGATCGCCGGTCGTGGCGCGGCGGTTTCATGCACCGAAAGCGAAACACCCCGCCCCGATGAACGGGAGCGGGGTGTTTCGTAGGCAGCGGGCGTGACGGGATACGCGCCGCGTGCGTGGGACTTACTGACCGAAATAGATCGAGTCGCGAGCGTCCTGCTTGACCGCGATCGCGCGGCCGGCACGCACGCTGGCCGCAGCCTGTGCACCGTAACCGGTTGCGTCGTTGTTCGTCACGCGTGCTTGCGCGGTGTGCAGTGCATTCGGGTAGTGAGCGTCGGAAACTTCCGGCTTGTACCCGGCCTGTTCGAGCTGAACCAGTTCCGCACGAACCTGGGCTCGCGTGAGCTCGCCCGACGGATTCGATTGGGCGAACGCGCCAAAGGATGCGGTGAGGGCGGTGGCAGCGGCGACTGCGTAGATGAACGACTTCATGGTGACCTCCGGTTTAGTAGATTTCGCGCTTCGCTCGTTGCGTTCAGCGGTTGATTGCATCGTAGCGATCGCGTTGCCGGTCGGAAATAGGCGTTCCAGCGAATGATTATTGCAACTGGGTAAACGATTGGAATGGCGCGCGGGATTTCGTCTGATGATTAAAGGGGGTGAAGGGCAATCGGGATCTTGCGAGGGGTGCATGCTTGCATGCGCGATTGCCGAGGCGCGACTTAATTCACTTCTCGTGCCCGGTGGCGAAGCGCCCGGATTGCGCGTTGGCGATCTGCCGGTGCGATTCGGGGCAGGGGCGTATCGTGATCGCATGCCGAGTAGGGTCGACACGACGTTAAATTGAATCGGATAACGAAGAATTGCAATAGGGAGCGGAAATGTCCCGACACAATCGCATTGCCTACCTTCACGCATGAAGCGGAACGGTCATACCGTCTCGCCGCCCCACGCCGGATCACGCTTCAACGACCGGCTGCCGTTTCCGGTATTCGGCCGGCGTGATCCCGACATGCCGGACGAACGCTCTTCGGAGCGTATCGACGTTCGCGAAGCCGCATTTCGCGGCGACCTGCTTCGGCGTGTCATGTCCGTTTTCGAGCAACTGGCGAGCCGCCGAGATGCGAGTCGTTTCGACCCAGGCGGCGGGCGTCATCCCGACCTCCGCGCGAAAGAGTCGCGCAAAGTGGCGCGGGCTCATCCCCGCATGCTTCGCGAGCTCGGCCACCGAGTGTTCGAGTTCCGGATGACCGGAGATCCAGCGCTGGACTTCCTGCAGGACCGAGCGCCCGGCCGGGCGCGCCTCGCCGCTACGGCTGAACTGGAGTTGCCCGCCTGGGCGCTTGAAGAACATGACCAGTTGCGCGGCGACGCGCCGCGCGATTTCCCGGCCGAGATCCTCTTCGACCAGCGCGAGCGCGAGATCGAGGCCGGCCGTGACGCCGGCACCGGTACGCAGCTTGCCGTCCCGCACGTACAGCGCGTCTGCTTCGACAGTGAGCGACGGATAGGCGTCGGCGAGCGCGTCGGCGGCGGCCCAATGTGTCGTCAGGCGTCGTCCTTTCAGCAGCCCGGTCGCTGCGAGGATGAATGCGCCCGTGCAGATCGACCCGTAGCGCTTGCTTTGCACGGCGGCTGATCTGAGCCATGCGAGAACGTCGGTCCGCAGTACGATGCGGGGCGCGCCGGGCGCACCGGCGACGAGCAGCGTGTCGATGCGATCGGGGATGTCCGGCGCGGTCCAGTCGGCCAGCAATTGCGCGCCCGACGAGCAGCGGATCGGACCGGACCCGGTCGCGATGATCCGTGTCGTATAGAACGGCTTGCCGCATTCGGCGTTTGCCTGTGCGAATACGTCGAGTGGAGCGGCGACGTCGAGCAGTTGTACGCCCGGTACCGCGAGAATACCAACGACCTTCGGCATGATCGGTTGCGGGTTGTATCGATGTGTCGAACGTGACGCGTAGCAGTATAGACGCGCGGCACGACGCGATGCGCTGTCGTCCGCGTGTGTCGCGGGTGCGTTTTCACGGTTTCGGCACTCATGGCCGTCGTGCGAGCGAAATGGCAGAATTTGGCGTACTACGTCGATTGATGCCGCATGTCGGACTCCGGAAACTCGATGCTGTCTTCAATGGAGGTCGATCATGACTATGCACGTTGCCGGCATCGCCATTCCCGATAGCCAACTGGCTCGCGAGATCACCGAGCTCGTCCGGGATACCGAGTCCGAATTGCTGTTTCATCACTCCAGCCGTGTCTATTACTTCGGTGCACTGGCTGGCCGGCGCCGCGGACTCGAGTTCGATCCGGAACTGCTCTATTGCGGCTGCATGTTTCACGACATGGGGCTCACGCATCGGCACAGCAGCGCATGCGAGCGATTCGAAGTGGACGGCGCCAACGCCGCGCGCGAGTTCCTGGCGAGCAGGGGTATTTCGCAGCAGGACATCGACGTCGTATGGACCTCGATCGCGCTGCACACCACACCGGGCATTCCGCAGCACATGCATCCGGTCGTCGCGCTCGTGACCGCCGGGGTGGAGATGGACGTACTGGGGCTGACCCATGCGGAGTACAGCGACGTCGAGCGCGACGCGGTCGTCCGTGCGCATCCGCGGACGCCGCGCTTCAAGGAAGACATCATCCAGGCGTTCTACGACGGCATCCGTCATAAGCCCGATACGACGTTCGGTAATGTGAAGGCTGACGTGCTGGCCGACAAGGATCCGCATTTCCACGCGGGCAACTTCTGCAGCGTGATTCGATCGTCGGCGTGGCCGGGTTGACGACGGTGGGCCGGGGGACTGAGAGAAGCGTTTATCCGTTAGAAAATTTGTTACGTGACAACGGCGTGACGTTGGCATCGACTTTATATACTGAATTTCAGGAATCGCCCTCTTGGGCGAATCTCCGATTCGCACAACCCCGACGAAACATGACGGGGAACGACCTGCCAGCACCGGCAGGCAACGGCCCACCGATGCTGCTGTCCTCCGGCACCGGACACATCCTCGTCCTTTTCGGCAAAACGCCTATAATGATTGGGCAAATTGCCGGAGAGGGGTTATGAGCACTATTGCGTTCCATCCTTCGGGCGTCGCGCATCCGCGTCAGGCCGAATTCACGATACTCGAGCAGTTGCTCGCGATTCGCGTCCGCTCGGGCGCCGATCTTGCCGAGCTGGCGAGCTCTCGGGTCGACGTCGCGGTGATCGACCGGCTGTCGGAGCATGGCCTGAAGTCGGACGAACTCGCGTTCATCATCCCGCGACGCACGCTGAGTCATCGTCGTCAGGCGCACGAGCGCCTGTCGCCGGAAGAGTCCGACAAGGCGATCCGTCTTGCGCGCATCGTCGCGCAGGCGACGGCCACGTTCGGCGACCAGGACAAGGCGATGGCGTGGCTGCGCACCGGGCTCCAGCGCTTCGGCGGCCGCACGTCGCTCGACATGTCGAGTACCGAGCATGGCGCGCGACTCGTCGAAGAGGTCCTCACGCAGGTTGACGAGGGGTACTTCGCTTGACGACGTTGTGGCGGATCAGCAATTACGCGGACCTCAAAGGCATCGGCGGATTGCGTGCCGGCGGGCGCTGGCATTTTGCCGGGCAGCCCGTCGTCTATCTTGCCGAGCACCCGGCGCTCGCGCTGCTCGAGACGCTCGTGCACTTCGAAATCACCACCGTTGCGCAATTGCCGAGCGGTTACCAGCTGCTTCGCATCGAGGCGCCCGAATCGGTGGACGTCGCCGAGATCGTGGAAGGCGATGCGCCGGCCGACTGGCGAACCAACTTCGACTGGACTCGCAGCGCCGGCACCGAATGGCTGCACACGCAGCCGAGTGCACTGCTGCGCGTACCGAGCGTCGTCGTGCCGCATGCGCACAATTTCCTGCTGAATCCGCTGCACCCGGACGCATCCGTAATCCGCATCGCCGAAGTCATGCAGCCGCCGTACGACAGCCGTATCCTGCGGCTTGTCCAGTCGAACACGGGCGAATAGGCGCTGCGACGCATCGCCGTGTGCCCCAGCGCGATCAGCGTTCGCGTGCGGCGCGATCCGCAGCCGCATCGGGCGCCAGCGTCTGACCAATCCGCGTGACCGTTCGCGAGCTGGCCAGGCCGAGCATCGCGCTGACGGCGGCATGCGGATGGCCATCGAGCAACTGCCGGCGCGCATACGTATTGCGCAGCACGCGCGGGCTCATGTCCGTCGCATGAAAGCCGATCGCAGTCAGCGCATCGCGCACGACGAGCAGCAGAAACATGTCGTTCATTGCGCCACCACCGCGGGGGCAGGAAACAGTCGTCCCGATGCGTGCGCATCGGTCGACATCGATCGCCATGCGGCGAGCGGCGCCCGCGCGAACGCGGCGAGTGCGATCGTCCGCTCGGGCCGAGCGCGATGGCGCAGCACGGTGAGCGATGGCGGCCGCGCCTAGAGATCGAGCGCGCCGTACGTCACCGCACGCATCTCGGCCGACGTGATCCCGCTCGCGAGCAGCAGCGCGACGATCGCACGATTTCGGCACGCGGCCGGCGAGTCCGCCGGTCGCGGCCGTTTCCTGCCATGCGCGAAACGCCCGACAGGATCGTGAGTTCAGCGATTCGTGTCCATTCTCGATTTATATCCGGAACGCGGTGGCGCCGGCAATCGCCGCGACGTTCGATGCGTCTGTCGGTGCGATGAAATCGATGGTTCAACGCACGATGCAGGCCGCGTCAGTCCCGTCGACCCCGTCGTTGTGCATCGTCAGATAGACGAGCACGAGCAGCAGCGTGATGAAGAAGCGAAACGCGTCCGGCACGCCGTTCCATTGCTTCGACATCCACATGCCGAACCATTCGCCGCCGACCGACATGAATCCGACCTGCCACGTGAGGAAGCCGAGCGTCAGCCCGGCGATCGCGCACGATTTGGCGGCGCGGAATACCGCGTCGTTCGCGCGTCGCGCGCGAAGCAGCCGGATACCGCCGATCCAGCACAGGATGGCCGTCAGCGTTTCCATCGAGATGATCGCGACATAGCCGGCGTGATGGACCCAGGGCGTGTCGATGGCGCGATACATGATGCCGTTGCCGGGAAAGGTCGTGTCCATCAGAAAGACGTGGTGCACGAACGCGAAATTCGTCGCGTAATCGGTCATGTTGCCGAACGCGACGAGCGATGCGAAGAAAGCCATGGCGAGCACCATGGCGGCCTTGGAAAGGCGAACGATCATAATGGACTCCGAAGTGAATGTGCACGCGCACGTGTGAGCGCGCGGTGCTGAACCGACGTTGGGGGACGATACTTGCGACAGCGTTTCCGGCCGGGCCGGTGGATATGCATGCGTGAGCACGGCGGCGCGGAGATCGGGACTGGAAGACCTGAAGCCGGCGCAGCGTCGAGGAGACGCACGTGCCGGCTGGATCGAGTGCCCGCGCCAGGAAGGTGCGGCGATTGTCGGCGCAAGCGCGGGCGTCGTCAAGTGAGGCCGTTTCGCGGCGCAGCACGACGCAGCTCATGCGCATCGCGCGATTCCGGATTCAGGTTCGGTGACGTTACACACACAACCTCGCATCATTTCCTTATTGCGCAAAAAAATCCGTTCGTGGGACTATCGACTGCGTTGCCCGCGCACCGAGGGGGTCGCAGGCAGCGATGACGAATATCGCAACGACCTACAAGAACATCGACAGACAATGAACAGAACAGCGATCTTCCCGTATGCGTTCGGACTGGTTGCAGCCGCCATGATGGCGGCATGCGGCGGTAACGACATCGAAAACGACGCCGGCGCGACACCGACACCCGGATCCGACGCGAGCTGCCTCGCGCTCGACAACAGCGGTTCGACGGTCGTCGTCGGCTCGAACCAGCCGGGTGACCCGTCGCTGCCCGAAGCCGCGTCGGGCTATCGCACCGGCATGAAACCCGTCTATGCAAAAACCTACCTGGTCGCGACCTCGAACGCGTATGCGAGCGCGGCCGGTTGCGCGGTGCTGAAGCGGGGTGGCACGGCCGCCGATGCGGCGGTCGCCGTGCAGGCCGTGCTGGGTTTGACGGTGCCGGAGGCGACGGGCCTCGGGTCGGGCGGCGTGCTGCTCTACTACGATGCGCGCGGCAAGACGCTGCAGGCGTACGACGGCCGGGAGACCGCACCGGCCGCTGCAACGGAGAACTACCTGCGCTACATCGACGACCAGAGCGACCAGTCGGCGCCGCAACCGAACGCGCGCGCAAGCGGCCGTTCGATCGGCACGATCGGCGTGCCGAGGCTCATCGAGGCATTGCAGCAGGATCACGGCAAGCTGCCGTGGCAGGGCCTGTTCGGCGACGCGATCACGCTTGCGACCAACGGCTTTCCGATTGGCGGCCGGCTCGCCGACGCGATCGCATCGAACGCCGCGAACCTGAAACGCGATCCCGAGGCCGCCGCGTATTTCCTGAACGCGGACGGGTCGCCGAAGACGCTCGGCACCGTACTGAAGAACCCGGCATATGCACGCACGCTGACACTGATGGCGCAGTCCGGCGCGAACGCGCTGTACACCGGGCAGATCGCGCAGGACATCGTTGCGAAGATCGCGACGGCGAAGGGCGCGGACGGTTCGACGATCACGCCGGGCAAGACGACCGTCGCGGATCTGGCCGCATACCAGGCAAAGCGCCGCGAGTCTGTGTGCACGACCTATCGCAGCTACTGGGTATGCGGGATGCCGCCGCCGTCTTCGGGGGGTATTGCGGTTGCGTCGGCGCTCGGCATTCTCGAGAACTTCGACCTGAAGCCGCTGAAGCCGACGGCGATCGATCTGGAAGGCGGCAAGCCGACCGTCGCCGGCGTGCATCTCGTGACCGAGGCCGAGCGTCTCGCGTATGCCGACCGCGACAAGTACGTGGCCGATACGGACTTCGTGCCGCTGCCGGGCGGCACGTGGGACACGTTGCTGAACAAACCGTACCTGAGGTCGCGTGCGGCGCTGATCGACACGAGCAAGAGCATGGGGACCGCGCAACCGGGCGATCTCGGCTCGGTGCCGCTCGGCGTCGACACGACGCTGATCGAGCACGGCACCAACCAGTTCACGATCGTCGATGGCGACGGCAGCGTGCTGAGTGCGACGACGACCGTCGAGTCGAGCATGGGCTCGTTTCACATGACCAACGGCTTCCTGCTGAACAACCAGCTGACCGATTTCTCGGCGAACCCGGTCGACAGCGCCGGCAATCCGGTGGCGAACCGCCTGCAACCCGGCAAGCGGCCGCGCAGCTCGATGGCGCCGACGATCGTGTTCGGCAAGGCCGCCGATGGCTCGCGTGGCGCTTTCGTGATGGCCACCGGTTCGCCGGGCGGCGGTACGATTCCGCAATACGTGGTCAAGACGCTCGTCGGCGCGCTCGACTGGGGGCTCGACGCGCAGCAATCCGCGGGGCTCGTCGATTTCGGCGCCAGCAACAGCCCGACGACGACCATCGGCGGCGAACATCCGAACGTCGACGCGTCGAACAACGGCGCGAACGATCCGCTGATCACGGGGCTCGTCGCGCTCGGCCACAAGGTGTCGACGTCCGCGCAGGCGAGCGGCGTCAACACGGTGATGCGTGTGACGCTCGGGCAGGCGAGCGTGTTGCAGGGCGGCACCGATCCGCGTCGCGAAGGCGTCGTGCTGGGCGACACGTTCAGGCCGTAAGCGGACGGTATCCCGGGACGGCGCGCGGCCCCGGCCTGCCGGCAATGGCAGCGCCGGAGCTGCGCGTCGCCGATCCGAAAGCCGATGCAGTGCGCCGCGGCAGGGCCGATCGATGAATGGAATCGCCACGTATCGTGGCAAGGGATTGCCGTGACGAACCCGTATCTGCTTGAAATGGACGCAATCCTGTCGGCCCCGGGCTTCTTCGATTTCCTCGGCGACGTCGATTGCGATCGCGTGCTGGACAGTCGCGATGCCGAGCCTTTCGATACGCTATGGATGGCGGCGTTCGACGAGGTCGACGGCGATCCGGGCGCCGCGCTCGACAAGCCGGCAGTGGACGTGCTGAGGGAAAAGGCGTTCAGGCTCGCGTTCAGGGCGTCGGGGAACGCCGACATTGCGGCATGCGTTGCCGACGACATCGAATTGATCGCGAGAAGCCGGCTGTCGGGTCGTGTCGACGGCTGGCCGATCCACTTGCTTTGGAATGCATATCAAAACGGCCGCTTCCCGTGCTGAGCGATGCCTCGTGCCTGCCGCGCCGATGCATACCATCGGGCGATTCAAAATCCATGGCCGCACGGTGAGATTGTCAAGCAGTGTGAGTCAATCGTCAGCATTTGCAACTGAAGTAACAGTCCCCGCAATTTGGTGGCTCCGGACGTTGGCGCCGCTACATTAGCTCCACCTGCCGCACGTCGCGGCAAGGCATGCGACAAGCCGCACGAAGGCGGCCCGCAGCAACAACGTCTTTGGGGAGAATGACCATGAACAAGATTCGCACGATCCTGCTTGGTGCCGCGCTGACGGCAATCGCATCGGCTGCTTTCGCACAAACGGCGCAGACGGGCGCGGAAGGTTCCGCCGGCGTCGGCGCACAGGTCCAGACGCCGCTGCTCGGCGGCGGCGTGGGCGTGCAGGGTGGCGCAGGTGCGAATGCGTCGGGCTCGGGTTCGGGTGCAGGCAGTCTCGTCGGTGGCGCACTGCACGGTGTCGGCTCGGCGGCCGGTGATGCGGTTGGCGGCGCGACGCACGCGGTCGGCTCGGCCGCTGGCTCGGCGAAGGATGCGACGGCATCGGCTGCGCACGCGACGAAGTCGCACGTGAAGCACGCCGCGGCATCGGCGAAGAGCCACGCGCAAGGCGCCAAGGTGAAGGCCGGTGAAGCGCTCGAGGGCGCGACGAACTCGGTGCAGGGCGGCGCATCGGTCGGCGTGAAGGGTTCGGCATCGGCACAAGGCGGCGCGCTGTAAGCGATCTGCTCCGAACCAAGGCCCGGCCCGCTTCGATGCGGGCCGGGCCTTTTTGTTGGCGCGCCGCATATCGTGACCGGATGCGTTTGCCTCGGACCGAAACGGGAGGCCCCCGCACGCTCTGCCCATTGCCTGCCCGTCATGCTTAAATAGCGGGGCTTCCGGTTGCCGGGCCGCGCCACGCGGCGGCGCCTGTCGATGCAGGCAAGCATGTCCGATCGGCATCGTGACGACAGACGACGCCAAAGTGCCGCCCGGCCCGTCCGGCGTGGTCCAATAACATTCCGAGGCATCACGATCATGACCATCCTGCTCCGTCTTCTCGCGCTCGCTTGCGTGCTGTGGCTTGCGGCGTGCGCATCGCCGCCCCGGCCTTCCGCGAGCATCGCGGCGCCCGCTCCCGCACCGTCCAGCCAGGAAGCCAGCGAACGCCGCGGGCTCGGCACCGCATGGGGCGAGTCGGTACGTTCCGAAACCCGCAAGGTCGATTTCGAACGGGCCGACCTGACGACGCCGACGGATCTCGCGGCGGTCTACTACAACGATGCGTTGCCCGGGCATCCGTCCGCGTCGCGAATTCGCCGGTTGCCGACGCGCGTCGCGCTCGCGAACGGCGACATCGCGCTGTCGTTTACGGACGAGAAGGGTGCGCCGCTGCATCTCGCACGCAGCAACGGCCGCTGGCACATGGCCGGCGTAGAGGGCGCGCGCTACATGATCGTGCTGCGCAACCAGGGGCGTCGCGCGTTCGAGGTCGTGTCGACGGTCGACGGGCTCGACGTGCTGTCGGGCCGGGCGGGCAGCTACACGAACGGCGGCTATGTGCTGTATCCCGGACGCACGCTGACGATCGAGGGGTTTCGCAAGAGTCGCGATGAAGTCGCCGCGTTCCGCTTCGCGTCGGTGCCCGACAGCTATGTCGCGAATTCGAAGTACGGCGATACGGCGAACGTCGGCGTGATCGGCGTCGCGCTGTTTGCGCAGAAGGAGAACGACGAGGAAACGCTGCGTCGCAACGCGAATCCGTTCCCGGGTAACGACAACGGGTTTGCTCCGCCGCCCGTGCCGCGCGGCGAGTGACGCGCGCGAGGACGCACATTGCTGACGCCGTTCGCCACCGACTTCGGAAGACCCTGCGATGCGAGCGACGGAGCGCCGCATCGCGTCTACCGTGTTCGGATTGCAGGTTCGTCGAGACCGCGCTATCACGCGATCGGTGAGGAACACCCGGCGGCGCGCGTTTGCGGCGCCCGCTTTCAGGTACCATCGCGACCCGCCGGTGATGGACGGCACCATCGGCCCGTTGCCGCATCGCGACCGCGCGCCCGGCAGCCGGCCGAAATGCGACCGGCGGCCTTGCCCGCCGGTCGACGGCGCACAATGCGGATCGACATCGCCCCTTCGTCATGACACAGAGGACCCTTCGTGAAGTTCATCCACGCGGCAGACATTCACCTTGACAGCCCGTTGCACGGCCTGAGCGCGTATCCCGACGCGCCGGCCGCGCAGTTGCGCAACGCGTCGCGCGAGGCGCTGCGGCAACTCGTGGATCGTGCGATCGAAGAGGAGGTCGCATTCCTCGTGATCGCCGGCGACCTGTACGACGGCGACTGGAAGGACCACAACACCGGCATTTTCTTCGGCCAGCAGATGGGCCGCCTGCGCAAGGCCGGCATTCGCGCATTCGTGCTCGGCGGCAATCACGACGCCGAGAGCGAGATGACGAAGAAGCTGACGCTGCCCGACAACGTTACCGTGTTCGGCCACAGGAAGCCGGAAACCCACCGGTTGCCGGAGTTCGACATCGCGCTGCACGGACAGAGCTTCAAGGACAAGGCCGTCGTCGACAATCTCGCGATCGGCTATCCGGATCCCGTGCCGGGCTGCTACAACATCGGCGTGCTGCACACGGCGCTCGAAGGCTATGCGGCGCACGCGAACTACGCGCCGTGCACGCTGGCGGAGCTGCACGCGAAGGGCTATGACTACTGGGCGCTTGGCCACGTGCACGAATTCCAGCAATGGTCGGGGCCGTCGACCGTGGTATTTCCCGGCAACCTGCAGGGGCGCCATATCCGCGAGACGGGCCGCCGTGGCGCGGTGCTCGTGACGCTCGAGCAGGGCCGCACGCACGTCGAACGCCTGTATCTCGACGTGCTGCGCTGGGAAGCCGTCTCGGTCGATGCGTCCGACTGCTTTACCGTGGCCGATCTGTCGAGAAAGATCGGCCAGTCGCTGGAGGCGCTGCTGGAGGTCGATGGCCATGTGCCGCGCGCGGTGCGCGTGACGGTCACGGGGCGCACACCCGCGCACGGCCTTTTTTTCGGTCGTGCGACGCAGTTGCGCGCGGAGGTGCTGAACCAGATCGGGATCATCGGCAACGAGCGGTTGTGGCTGGAGAAGGTCCGGCTCGCGACGTCCGCGCCCGAGCAGCAACCGGGCGAGAGCGAGCAACTCGAAGCGCTGGAGGACCTGAAGCAGATCCTGGCCGATGCGGCGCACGATCCGGACTTTCTCGCGCTGCTCGAGCGTGACCTGAAGCCGTTCGTCGGCAAGGTGCGCAGCGACGTGAAGGAAGAGGTGCCGCTGCTGACGATGGCGCGTGCGGGCGAGCTTACGGCGCTCGTCGAGCAGGTCGGTCCCGCGCTGCTCGCGCGGCTGGCGAGGGGAGAATAAGCGATGCGCATCAGTCAGCTGGATCTGATCAAGTACGGCAAGTTCACCGACGAGACGCTGCGATTTCCGTCGGCCAGTCAGGATTTCCATGTGATCGTGGGGCCGAACGAGGCCGGCAAGTCGACGATCCGGACGGCCGTGTCGGAACTGCTGTTCGGGATGAAGCTGCAGACGCCGCTCGACTTCCTGCACGCGACGCCCGAACTGCGGATCGGCGGCGTGCTGGAGGGGAGCGCCGGCGCGCTCGCGTTTCATCGCGCCCGCGGGCGCAGCCCGTTGCGCACCCCCGCCGACGACAAGCTGCCGGACGACTATCTCGCGGCGATCCTCGACGGCGCGACACGCGAGTTCTTCGAGCAGATGTTCGGGCTCGACCACGGGCGGCTCGTCGACGGCGGCCGGAGCATTCTCGATGCATCCGACAAGCTTGGCCAGGTGCTGTTCGAGTCGGCGGCAGGCGTCGGCACGCTCGGGCCCGTGCGCGAGGAGCTCGATGCACGGGCGGGCGAGTTGTGGGCGCCGCGCCGCAGCGGCAGCGCGTTTGCGCAGGCCGAGACGTCGTTCAACGAAGCCGTCGGCGAACTGAAGACGGTCCAGGTGCGTACGCGCGACTGGGTCGACCGCAAGGAGGCGCGCGACGCAGTCGAGCACGAGATCGAGCGGGCACGCGCGGAGCAGCGCCGTCTCGAAGCGCTGCGCTCGAAGCTCGAGCGTGTGCGGCGGCTGGCGCCGTATCTGAAGGAACTGACGGTCAAGGAAGCGGCGCTGGCCGAGCTGGGCGCGGTCGTCGAGTTGCCGCCGACCGCGTATGCGGATCTGCTGAAAGCGCAGGGCGATCTCGCGGCCGAACAGAAGGTGCGCGAAGAACGGCGCGCCGATCTGCTCGCGAAACGGCAGGCGCGTGATGCGATCGATCCGGATGCCGACGCGCTGGCGCTCGAGGGCGACATCGAAGCGCTCGACCGCTTGCGCGGCGCGTGCATGAATCACGCACAGGATCTGCTGCTGCTCGGCGCGGACGTCGAGCGGCATCTGTCTGCTGCGGGTGCCGCCGCCGCGCAACTCGGCTGGCCGACCGACGAGAAGTCGCTGCGCGCGGCATTGCCGACCGCGCTGTCGCTGAAGACGGTCGCAAACCTGCTGCGCGACCACGGCGCACTGCATCAGGCGCTGGCCGGTGCGCGCGAATCGCTCGACGAGCGCACGCAGGAACTTGCACAGGTCCAGGAGCAGTTGGCGCGCCTGTCGACCATCGAGGTGCCGGAGGCGCTTCGTGCGTCGCTTGCCGAGGCGCAGGGTTTTCGCGCGAGCGGCCAGCGCGAACAGGCACTCGAACGCGACATCGCCGCCGCCGAACGTGTGCTTGCCGACTCGCTCGATGCACTCGGCCAGTGGCGCCAGCCGGTAGACACGCTGCGAGTGCTCGACGTGCCGTCGGCGGCTCGGCTCGGTGCGCTGCTCAACGAAGCAGGCGAGCGCGCGAGCGCGGCGGCCGCTGCACGTGACGCACGGGACGGTGCGCACGAAGAACACGAACGGCTCGAGCTGCAGGAGAAGCATTTCGCGGAGACCCACAAGGTCGTCACGACCGCCGAGGTGCTGGCGGCGCGTGCGCGTCGTGATGGCGCGTGGGGCGACATTCGCAGCGGCGCGATCGATCTCGCCACGGGCGCACCGGCTGTCGACGATACGATTCGCCTGGCTGACGAACTCGTCGATGCGCAGCTCGGCGCCACGCAAGCGGCGGCGACGCTGCAATCGCTGCGTCAGCAGGTCGAGTCCGCACGGGCCGTGTTGACGCGCCGGCAGGCCGCCGCGGACGAGCGCGAACGCGAGTTGGCCGCGCATCGCGACGCGTGGTCCGACATGGCGGCGACGGCCGGCGTCCCGGGTATGCCGCTGGCGGCGATGGGCGACTGGCTCGCGAAGCGCGACGCGGCATTCGCCGCGCAGGCCGAGCTCGACCGCCAGCGCCGCGAATTCGCGACGATTCGCGATGCACGGACCGATGCGGAAGCCGCTTTGCGTTCGGCGCTGCGTCTGGTGTCGCGCGGCAGTGACGCGGACGGGCTGGCGGCGCTCATCGCCATTGCCGAAACCTTCGTGCAGTCGGCCGAGAAGACGCTCGCGCAGAAGGACAGCCTCGAGGATCGCGCGCGCGAAGCCGAACGCGGATGCGCGACGGCGCGTTTGCGCGCCGGCCACGCTCAGGCTGCCTACGATGCGTGGGGCACACAGTGGCGCGACGCGCTTGCCGACGCGAAACTGTCCGCGAACGCAGTGACGCAGGCTGCTGCGGAAGGTGCGCTCGCGCTCGCGAACACGGTGATGGCCGAACTGGCCGACGCCGATGCGCCGCGCAACAGGGTTGCCGCGATTCGTGCGGAGCTGGCCGCACTCGAGGCCGGTGCACGGCGACTTGCCGAAGCGCTCGAACCCGAGTGGCTCAAGAGCGGCGACTGGCTGGACGTTGCTCGCAAGCTGACGATGCGCGTGGCGGCGGCGCGCGAAACCGCGCGCGCGATCGGTCGTGCGGACGAGGCCGTGCGCCTGGCAGACGGCAAGCTCGCCGATGCGTCTGCCGCAGTGGCGGGCGCGGATGCCCGCATCCAGCCGCTGCGGCAACTGGCCGGCGTCGCGTCGATCGATGCGGCCTTGCCGCTTGCCGAGCGATCGGATCGGCAGCGCCAGTTCCGACAGGCCGTCGATGCCGCAAAGGAAGCGCTGGTGCGCGACGGCGACGGGCTGTCCCAGCAGGCCATCGAGGCGGAGGTCGCGGAGCAGGAGATCGCCGACGTGCCCGTGCATCTCGAAGCGGCCAAGCAAGCGCTCGGCGACGTCGGCAAGCGGTTGAACGAGCTCGCGCAGCGACAGGTCGTGGCGCAACAGGCGTTCAGCGCGATCGACGGCCACGCGAGCGCGGCCGTGGCCGAGGCGAAGCGGCAGGAAGCGCTGGCGGCGATGGGCGACGCGGCCGAACAGTATCTGGAGGCGGCCACCGCGAGCCGCTTGCTGAAGTGGGCGACCGATCGCTATCGCGATCAGAAGCAGGGGCCGATGCTTCGTCGAGCGAGCGAGATATTCGCAGTGCTAACATTGGGTGAATTCGCGCGGCTGACCGTCGATACCGAACGAACGCCGCCGGCGCTGTACGCGCGGCGCACGCAGGGCGCGTCCGTCGAAGTCGCCGGCCTGAGCGAGGGCACGCGCGACCAGCTGTTTCTTGCGCTGCGGATCGCGGCGCTGGAACTGCAACTGGCCAGCAGGACGGGGCTGCCCTTCGTCGCCGACGATCTGTTCATCAATTTCGACGATGCGCGAGCGAAGGCCGGACTCGAGGCGCTGCGCGATCTGTCGACGCGGACCCAGGTGCTGTTCCTGACGCACCACGACCATTTGCTGCCGCTCGTGCGGGACGTGTTCGGCGCGCAGGTCAACGTGGTCGCGCTGCAGCGCGGGATGGCCGGCGCATGACGCTGGCCGTCTTGATGTCCCGATACTCGGGAAAGGTCATCGCGTACAGGTAGTATGTGCGGTTCCGAAACGCACGCGACCGGTTCCGAAGATCGCGGATCCGGCCATACGAGGGGTCAATATGAACAAGCTGGTAGCCGCCATTGCGTTCGCGGCGGACAAGCATCGCAATCAGCGCCGCAAGGACGATGAGGCGTCGCCGTACATCAATCATCCGATCGCGCTTGCCGATGTGCTGGCAAACGAAGCCGGCATCGAGGACGAGCGCGTGATCGTCGCCGCCGTGCTGCACGACACGATCGAGGATACGGAGACCACCGAACAGGAACTGCTGCGGCTGTTCGGCAAGGACGTCGCCGACATCGTGATGGAGGTCACCGACGACAAATCGCTGCCGAAGGACGAGCGCAAGCGCCTGCAGGTCGAGCATGCGGCGACCATCAGCCGGCGCGCGAAGCTCGTGAAGCTGGCCGACAAGATCTGCAACCTGCGCGACATCGCGCGGCATCCGCCCGCGGACTGGCCGCTCGAGCGCAAGCAGGCGTACTTCGACTGGGCGAAATCCGTCGTCGACCGGATGCGCGGCGTGCATCCCGGCCTGGAGGGGATTTTCGACGTCGCGTACGACGCACGGCCGACGCACTGAGCGCGGCCATGTCGGCGGTCCGATCCCGATCCGCTGCCCGGCCGCTGCCCGCGGTGGCGGGCATCGACGTGGGCGGCGACAGGAAACGATGCGATCTCGTGATCCTGCGTGGTTCGGCGATCGTGTGTCGAGAGGCGAAGATTGCGCCCGAGGCGTTGCCTGCGCTGTGCGTCGAGCATGATGTCGTGGCCGTCGGTGTCGATGCGCCGAGCCGGTGGTGGACCGGAAGCGGACGTCGGGCGGCCGAGCAGGCGCTCGCGCGCGAACGGATCTCGTGTTTTCCGACGCCGTCGCGCGAGCAGGCGATTGCCAGCACGTCGGGCTTCTTCGACTGGATGTTCATGGGGGAGCGCGTTTACCGCGCGCTGGCGGATGCGTATCCGCTGCTGACCGATGCGCGGTATGCCGGCGGCCGCGTGAGCTTCGAGACTTATCCGTACGCGATTACCTGCGCGATGCTCGGCAAGGCGATTGCTTCCGCGAAGCAGAAATGTATCCAGCGCCGGCAATTGCTGGAACGGCTGGGGATCGACGTATCGACGCTGCGATCGGTCGATGCGCGGGACGCCACGCTTTGTGCGTTGACCGCGCAATACGTGGTCGACGGAAACGCGCATGCATATGGCGATGCGCAGGGCGGATATATTCGTGTACCGGTCGTCAGCGAGACGATCGTTCTCGACGCGCTTTGACCGTGGCGTGCGGCCGGCGCATGTCGGCTACGGCGAGGCGAGCTTTTGCGGGAGATGTGGCCGACTGTCGGCAGCTGCGCTGTGCGGTGCATGCGCGCCGCAGACGGCGTACCTGACATGGGCAGTCGATACGCCGCGCTCGCGCGACGCTCAGTCTTCGAGAATGGACTTCGGCACGTTGGACAGATCGCAAGCGGCCGCCTGCTCGAAATAACCTTGCGCATCGTCGATCATCACGACCGCGACGTCGATCAGTTCATCGAGCCGTTGCAGCAGCGATTCGCGCCATTCGATGTCCTCGTCGCGCTCGGGCGTCTTGTCCAGCTGTTCGATGATCGAATCGGCGGTCTGGAGGAACGGAATCGCCTGCTGATAGTTTTCGATCGAGACCATCGCCGCATTGCGCGCGCCGACGAGCCGTTCGCGATGCTCGTCCGCCAGTCCGGATTCGCCGCTGATGCGCGGGAGGACATCCGAGATACGTTGCAGAAGCGGCGGAACTTGTTCCTCCAGCATGACGGCGCGCTCCCGCAGCGCGGCGTATTCGTCGCGGAGATCGGCGTCGCCGGATTGAGTGGTGCTGTCCATCGTCGGTATGAGTGCGTTGTTCGATCGCGGCATGATACTCGACGGCGCGAAATCCTCTATGCGTTCGGCAACCAGGCGGCCCGCGAGACGAGGATGTGAAATACGGTCGAACACGCGATGCAGCGTGCCTCCTTCATATAGGATGAAAGAAAGTCTTGCCGTCGATTCATATAAGGCGTTTCTGTTACGACTGCGGCCCGTCATACCCCAAGCCTCCGTGCGCGGCAGCGCACGGAGGCTTTTTCAAAATATTTTCACAAAGGGCTTGCGGAGATGGGGGCGGGTGCATAGAATCACGCCTCTTTCGCGCTAACGGAAACAAGGCGCGGGGGAAGAAGGGAAGCGGTGCGGTCGAGGTTGTTGCAAAGCCTTGGCGCACACGGAGTTGAACCCCAGCCGTCGCGACGAAGCAGTTAAAAAAGTTGTTGACGATCTGAAAAAAGCGGTTCATAATCTCGCTTCTCTGCTGCTGAAAACGCAGCGCTGCTGAGAAAGATAGATTTCTCGCGGAAATGCTCTTTAAAAATTAACAGCCGATAAGTGTGGGCGCTTGATGGCCGCGAGCTGATCTTCGGATCAGATAGCGAAAGTATCAAGAGTCTCACACTAAAGTAAGTCAGGTTTATGAAGCAATTCATATTCCTGTCAGCTTTGAGTGAGCGACCGGTTCGAAAGAACCGAAAACAGTAACAGGTTTAAACTGAAGAGTTTGATCCTGGCTCAGATTGAACGCTGGCGGCATGCCTTACACATGCAAGTCGAACGGCAGCACGGGTGCTTGCACCTGGTGGCGAGTGGCGAACGGGTGAGTAATACATCGGAACATGTCCTGTAGTGGGGGATAGCCCGGCGAAAGCCGGATTAATACCGCATACGATCTACGGATGAAAGCGGGGGACCTTCGGGCCTCGCGCTATAGGGTTGGCCGATGGCTGATTAGCTAGTTGGTGGGGTAAAGGCCTACCAAGGCGACGATCAGTAGCTGGTCTGAGAGGACGACCAGCCACACTGGGACTGAGACACGGCCCAGACTCCTACGGGAGGCAGCAGTGGGGAATTTTGGACAATGGGCGAAAGCCTGATCCAGCAATGCCGCGTGTGTGAAGAAGGCCTTCGGGTTGTAAAGCACTTTTGTCCGGAAAGAAATCCTTGGCTCTAATACAGCCGGGGGATGACGGTACCGGAAGAATAAGCACCGGCTAACTACGTGCCAGCAGCCGCGGTAATACGTAGGGTGCAAGCGTTAATCGGAATTACTGGGCGTAAAGCGTGCGCAGGCGGTTTGCTAAGACCGATGTGAAATCCCCGGGCTCAACCTGGGAACTGCATTGGTGACTGGCAGGCTAGAGTATGGCAGAGGGGGGTAGAATTCCACGTGTAGCAGTGAAATGCGTAGAGATGTGGAGGAATACCGATGGCGAAGGCAGCCCCCTGGGCCAATACTGACGCTCATGCACGAAAGCGTGGGGAGCAAACAGGATTAGATACCCTGGTAGTCCACGCCCTAAACGATGTCAACTAGTTGTTGGGGATTCATTTCCTTAGTAACGTAGCTAACGCGTGAAGTTGACCGCCTGGGGAGTACGGTCGCAAGATTAAAACTCAAAGGAATTGACGGGGACCCGCACAAGCGGTGGATGATGTGGATTAATTCGATGCAACGCGAAAAACCTTACCTACCCTTGACATGGTCGGAATCCTGCTGAGAGGTGGGAGTGCTCGAAAGAGAACCGGCGCACAGGTGCTGCATGGCTGTCGTCAGCTCGTGTCGTGAGATGTTGGGTTAAGTCCCGCAACGAGCGCAACCCTTGTCCTTAGTTGCTACGCAAGAGCACTCTAAGGAGACTGCCGGTGACAAACCGGAGGAAGGTGGGGATGACGTCAAGTCCTCATGGCCCTTATGGGTAGGGCTTCACACGTCATACAATGGTCGGAACAGAGGGTTGCCAACCCGCGAGGGGGAGCTAATCCCAGAAAACCGATCGTAGTCCGGATTGCACTCTGCAACTCGAGTGCATGAAGCTGGAATCGCTAGTAATCGCGGATCAGCATGCCGCGGTGAATACGTTCCCGGGTCTTGTACACACCGCCCGTCACACCATGGGAGTGGGTTTTACCAGAAGTGGCTAGTCTAACCGCAAGGAGGACGGTCACCACGGTAGGATTCATGACTGGGGTGAAGTCGTAACAAGGTAGCCGTATCGGAAGGTGCGGCTGGATCACCTCCTTTCCAGAGCTTCTCGCAAAGTTGAGCGCTCACGCTTATCGGCTGTAAATTAAAGACAGACTCAGGGGTCTGTAGCTCAGTCGGTTAGAGCACCGTCTTGATAAGGCGGGGGTCGTTGGTTCGAATCCAACCAGACCCACCATTGTCTGGCGGTAACACACCTGAGGGTATCTGTACTCAAATGGGGGCATAGCTCAGCTGGGAGAGCACCTGCTTTGCAAGCAGGGGGTCGTCGGTTCGATCCCGTCTGCCTCCACCAATCTTCAATGACAAGCATTCGAACGAAGCGTTGTTCGAGTCTTTGTCATTGGCGATTGAGCCAGTCAGAGTGATACGTCTTACGTATCGGCTGTCGTTCTTTAACAATCTGGAAGAAGTAAGTAATTTGGATAGCGGAAGCGTCTTGAGATGGACGTGGAAGTTATCCGGGTTGTGATTGTATCGATGTATCTCAAGATGATTCGAACTCTATGTTTGACTCAATTGGAATACGGCACAACGCGAGAACTCAACCTGTAACGACTGTCGATGAGACAGACTCGTTATAGGGTCAAGCGAACAAGTGCATGTGGTGGATGCCTTGGCGATCACAGGCGATGAAGGACGCGGTAGCCTGCGAAAAGCTACGGGGAGCTGGCAAACGAGCTTTGATCCGTAGATGTCCGAATGGGGAAACCCACTCCTTTTGGAGTATCCATGGCTGAATACATAGGCCATGCGAAGCGAACGCGGTGAACTGAAACATCTAAGTAACCGCAGGAAAAGAAATCAACCGAGATTCCCAAAGTAGTGGCGAGCGAAATGGGATGAGCCTTGCACTCTTTATTTGTATTGTTAGCCGAACGCTCTGGAAAGTGCGGCCATAGCAGGTGATAGCCCTGTAGGCGAAAACAGTATGAAAGAACTAGGTGTGCGACAAGTAGGGCGGGACACGTGAAATCCTGTCTGAAGATGGGGGGACCATCCTCCAAGGCTAAATACTCGTGATCGACCGATAGTGAACCAGTACCGTGAGGGAAAGGCGAAAAGAACCCCGGGAGGGGAGTGAAATAGATCCTGAAACCGCATGCATACAAACAGTCGGAGCCTCGCAAGGGGTGACGGCGTACCTTTTGTATAATGGGTCAGCGACTTACGTTCAGTAGCAAGCTTAACCGTATAGGGCAGGCGTAGCGAAAGCGAGTCCGAATAGGGCGTTCAGTTGCTGGGCGTAGACCCGAAACCAAGTGATCTATCCATGGCCAGGATGAAGGTGCGGTAACACGTACTGGAGGTCCGAACCCACTAACGTTGAAAAGTTAGGGGATGAGCTGTGGATAGGGGTGAAAGGCTAAACAAACTTGGAAATAGCTGGTTCTCTCCGAAAACTATTTAGGTAGTGCCTCGTGTCTCACCTTCGGGGGTAGAGCACTGTCATGGTTGGGGGGTCTATTGCAGATTACCCCGCCATAGCAAACTCCGAATACCGAAGAGTGCAATCACGGGAGACAGACATCGGGTGCTAACGTCCGGTGTCAAGAGGGAAACAACCCAGACCGCCAGCTAAGGTCCCCAAATATAGCTAAGTGGGAAACGAAGTGGGAAGGCTAAAACAGTCAGGAGGTTGGCTTAGAAGCAGCCACCCTTTAAAGAAAGCGTAATAGCTCACTGATCGAGTCGTCCTGCGCGGAAGATGTAACGGGGCTAAGCTATATACCGAAGCTGCGGATGCGAGCTTTGCTCGCATGGTAGGAGAGCGTTCCGTAAGCCTGCGAAGGTGCGTTGAAAAGCGTGCTGGAGGTATCGGAAGTGCGAATGCTGACATGAGTAGCGATAAAGGGGGTGAAAGGCCCCCTCGCCGTAAGCCCAAGGTTTCCTACGCAACGTTCATCGGCGTAGGGTGAGTCGGCCCCTAAGGCGAGGCAGAAATGCGTAGCTGATGGGAAGCAGGTCAATATTCCTGCACCATTGTTAGATGCGATGGGGGGACGGATCGCGGAAGGTTGTCCGGGTGTTGGAAGTCCCGGTCGCTGCATTGGAGAAGGCGCTTAGGCAAATCCGGGCGCAGGATTCAAGGGTGTGGCGCGAGCTCCTTAGGGAGCGAAGCAATTGGAAGTGGTTCCAAGAAAAGCCTCTAAGCTTCAGTCTAACGATGACCGTACCGCAAACCGACACAGGTGGGCGAGATGAGTATTCTAAGGCGCTTGAGAGAACTCGGGAGAAGGAACTCGGCAAATTGGTACCGTAACTTCGGGATAAGGTACGCCCTTGTAGCTTGATGCGCCTGCGCGCAAAGGGTGAAGGGGTTGCAATAAACTGGTGGCTGCGACTGTTTAATAAAAACACAGCACTCTGCAAACACGAAAGTGGACGTATAGGGTGTGACGCCTGCCCGGTGCCGGAAGATTAAATGATGGGGTGCAAGCTCTTGATTGAAGTCCCGGTAAACGGCGGCCGTAACTATAACGGTCCTAAGGTAGCGAAATTCCTTGTCGGGTAAGTTCCGACCTGCACGAATGGCGTAACGATGGCCACACTGTCTCCTCCCGAGACTCAGCGAAGTTGAAGTGTTTGTGATGATGCAATCTACCCGCGGCTAGACGGAAAGACCCCATGAACCTTTACTGTAGCTTTGCATTGGACTTTGAACCGATCTGTGTAGGATAGGTGGGAGGCTATGAAACCGGAACGCTAGTTTCGGTGGAGCCGTCCTTGAAATACCACCCTGGTTTGTTTGAGGTTCTAACCTTGGCCCGTGATCCGGGTCGGGGACAGTGCATGGTAGGCAGTTTGACTGGGGCGGTCTCCTCCCAAAGCGTAACGGAGGAGTACGAAGGTACGCTAGGTACGGTCGGAAATCGTGCTGATAGTGCAATGGCATAAGCGTGCTTAACTGCGAGACCGACAAGTCGAGCAGGTGCGAAAGCAGGTCATAGTGATCCGGTGGTTCTGTATGGAAGGGCCATCGCTCAACGGATAAAAGGTACTCTGGGGATAACAGGCTGATACCGCCCAAGAGTTCATATCGACGGCGGTGTTTGGCACCTCGATGTCGGCTCATCTCATCCTGGGGCTGTAGCCGGTCCCAAGGGTATGGCTGTTCGCCATTTAAAGAGGTACGTGAGCTGGGTTTAAAACGTCGTGAGACAGTTTGGTCCCTATCTGCCGTGGGCGTTGGATATTTGAAGGGGGCTGCTCCTAGTACGAGAGGACCGGAGTGGACGAACCTCTGGTGTACCGGTTGTCACGCCAGTGGCATCGCCGGGTAGCTATGTTCGGAAGAGATAACCGCTGAAAGCATCTAAGCGGGAAACTCGCCTTAAGATGAGATATCCCTGGGGACTAGATCCCCTTGAAGGGTCGTTCGAGACCAGGACGTTGATAGGTCAGGTGTGTAAGCGCAGTAATGCGTTCAGCTAACTGATACTAATTGCCCGTAAGGCTTGATCCTATAACAAGTCTGCCTTGTAGATCGGCGCCGTGCGCAAGCACCGGCTGCGATCCAGCGCGACATGTTGGATTCTCGTGTGTGATACACACAACCTAAATTACTGCTTCTTCCCAGATTGGTTCTGTTGGCCGCGCCAGCAGAACAACCCTCTTTGCCTGATGACCATAGCGAGTCGGTCCCACCCCTTCCCATCCCGAACAGGACCGTGAAACGACTCTACGCCGATGATAGTGCGGATTCCCGTGTGAAAGTAGGTAATCGTCAGGCTCCCTAAGCCAGAAACCCCCGCCCGACTAGGCGGGGGTTTTTGCATTTGAGCGACGGAAATGCAGGCGGGCGGTGGCAGATTGCTTTGGCTGATCGATCGCATGCCGGTGCGAGCCTGACCTGCCCCCTTCAATCGGGCCAATGGGCTTCTAGCAAAGTCCCTTTAAACCAGTTCCTGGAAAGCGGCAGGAGCATCCGCGGTTGCCCGATGTTTCGCCGCAAACTCTGACGGCGCAAGGTAGTTCAGTGCGCTGTGCGGCCTTTGCTCGTTGAAGTCCTGACGCCATGCCGCGATGACTGCCCGAGCGTGCGCGAGCGTCGTGAACCAGTGCTCGTTAAGGCATTCGTCGCGGAACTTGCCGTTGAACGATTCGATGTACGCATTCTGCGTTGGCTTGCCCGCCTGAATCAACTTCAGCGTGACGCCGTTCGCATACGCCCACTGGTCAAGCGCGCGGCTCGTAAATTCGGGTCCCTGGTCGGTTCGCACCGCCTTGGGATAGCCACGGAAGCGAGCTGCACGGTCCAATGCCCGAGCGACATACAAACCTGAGATGCCGTGGTCGACGACGATGTCGACAGCCTCTTTCGTGAAGTCGTCGACGACGGTCAGGCACTTCACGCGCCGGCCGTTGGAAAGCGCATCCATCACGAAATCGATTGACCACACCTCGTTGGGCGCGCCCGGCAATGCCAGTTGCTCGCGCTCAATCATGACGCCCTGGCGCTTGCGACGGCGCCGCACAGCCAGCCCTGCCTCACGGTACAGGCGATAGATGCGCTTGTGATTGGCGTGCGTGCCTTCGCGCTCCACCAGGGCGTGCAGTCGACGGTAGCCGAATCGACGACGTTCGTGCGCCAACTCCACCAGACGCGCCGCGAGCACCTCATTCTCGTGGTCCGGCTTCGCGTCGTAATGCAGCACGCTGCGAGAAAGCCCGACAAGCCGGCAGGCGCGGCGCTCGGAGATGTTGACCTTCTCCCGAATCGCCGACACTGCTTCGCGTTTGGCTTGCGGGCTCAGGGCTTTCCCTTGACGACGACCTTCAACGCTTCCATATCGAGCATTGCTTCGGCCAGCAGTTTCTTCAGCCGGGCATTCTCCACCTCGAGGTCCTTGAGCCGGCGGGCTTCCGAGACTTCCATGCCGCCGAACTTTGCGCGCCACGTGTAGAACGACGCGTCACTGAACCCGTGCTGCCTGCACAGTTCCTTGACCGGCATGCCGGCTTCAGCTTCCTTCAGAAACCCTATGATTTGCTGTTCCGTAAAGCGCTTCTTCATGTTCGTCTTCTTCTCCGAAAACGAACTTTACTAGACTCCGGCTGGCCCGGTTTGAAGGGGGCAGGTCAACGCAGCCTTGTTCGTATGGGCCGACCAGTATGTGGCCGCACCGGACGACGCGCAACGCCGCGCCGGTATTCGGCGCCGCGAGTCGCGCCGTCCGTCGCCGTCGAACCTCGAAACGATCGAACCCAAACAAACCACTCAACGATCGCGAAGTCACAGAAAGACCGCCTGCACGACGGTCGAATAAATAGAAATAACCTCTTCAATGAGAAGAAAAACTGTTCTTTCAAATCTCTTTTTGATGGCCGACAGTTTGACAACCGGACGACTGCCGCGACTCACGGCGGTCAGCGACATAGGTCGTGCCCGCTGGCGTCTTTCGTCGGGTCGAGTCCAGGCGGAGAACAACGCACAAGCGCCTGGTCGTCACAACGGAGTCTTGAATGAACCCAACTTCAACAGAAAACTATCGGCACGCGGACTGGAGACAACTCGCCGCACAGATGACGCCGCGAACGCTCGCGCATATCGCCGGCCGCAACGTGCCTGCCCGAAGCGGCCACACGTTCGCCGCAATCAATCCGGCCACGGAAGCCGTCATCGCGGAAGTCGCGTCGTGCGACGCGGCGGATATCGACGATGCCGTGCGTGCGGCCCGTGAAGCATTCGAATCGGGCGTGTGGTCGCGTTGCGCGCCGGCCGAACGCAAGCGTGTGCTGTGCCGGCTTGGCGAATTGATCGTCGCGCATGGCGTGGAACTCGCGCTGCTCGATTCGCTCAACATGGGCAAGCGTGTCGCGGATGCAATCAGCATCGACGTGCCGGCTGCTGGTGGGCTCTTCAGCTGGTACGGCGAAGCCGTCGACAAGCTGAACGGCGAGGTCGCTTCCACCGATCCCGGTAATCTCGCGATCGTCACGCGCGAGCCGCTCGGTGTCGTCGGTGCGGTGGTGCCGTGGAATTTCCCGCTCGACATGGTCGCGTGGAAGGTGGCGCCTGCGCTGGCGGCCGGCAACAGTGTCGTGCTGAAGCCGGCCGAACAATCGCCGTTGTCCGCGCTGCGTCTCGCGGAACTCGCGCTCGAGGCCGGCTTGCCGCCGGGTGTCCTGAACGTCGTGCCGGGGTACGGCGAGACCGCCGGGCGGGCGCTCGGCCTGCATCCCGACGTCGACGTGCTCGCGTTCACGGGATCGACGGCCGTGGGCAAGAAATTCCTCGAGTACGCCGCGCAGTCGAACATGAAACAGGTATGGCTGGAATGCGGCGGCAAGAGCCCGAATCTGGTCTTCGACGATACGGACGATCTCGATCTCGCGGCCCGCAAGGCCTGCTTCGGCATTTTCTTCAATCAGGGCGAAGTGTGCTCCGCGAATGCGCGGCTGCTGGTGCAGCGCTCGATTCACGATGCGTTCGTTGACAGGCTGATTGCGCATGCCGCCGCGTTCATGCCGGGCGATCCGCTGGATCCGGCAAGCGGCATGGGCGCAATCGTCGACGAACACCAGCATCGTCGCGTGTGCGACTGGATCGAGCGTGGCCGCAAGAGCGCAACGCTCGTGATCGGCGGAGGCGCGCCGCGCATCGATGGCAAAGGCTACTTCGTCGAGCCGACGATCTTCATCGACGTGAAGCATGGCGACCCGATCGCGCGCGACGAGATCTTCGGGCCCGTCCTGTCGGTGATTTCATTTGATACCGAGGACGAAGCGGTGCGTCTCGCGAACGACTCGATCTACGGGCTTGCCGCGTCGGTGTGGACCGGCAGCCTGTCGCGCGCGCATCGCGTGTCGGGCCGCCTGCGTGCCGGCACCGTGTCCGTCAATACCGTCGACGCATTGAGCGCGCAGACGCCATTCGGCGGGTTCCGCCAGTCGGGTTTCGGTCGCGACTTGTCGCTGCATGCGATCGACAAGTACACGGGACTCAAGACGACCTGGATCAGTTACTGATCCAGTGCGGCGATTCGCATCACCTCACACCGCTGCCGAGCCGAGGAAGTCTGCTGCGCCGGCAGCGCACCCTCCCCTTGATTCACACAATGAAACCGGAGACTCGCACATGAATGCGCCCAACTTTCCGCACCGCACGACCCAGGACTATCAACGCAGCGACGCCGCGCATCACCTGCATGCGTTCGTCGACCAGAAGGCGCTGAACCAGGAAGGCGCGCGCGTGATGGTGCGCGGCGAAGGCGTCTATCTGTGGGACAACGACGGCAACCGCTATCTCGACGGGATGTCGGGGTTGTGGTGCACCAACGTCGGCTATGGCCGGCCGGAGCTGATCGACGCGGCCGCGCGGCAGATGAAGGAACTGTCGTACTACAACATGTTCTTTCATACGACGCATCCGTCGGTGATCGAACTGTCGGAGCGGCTCTTTGCACTGCTCGGCAATCGCTTCAGTCATGTCGTCTACACCAATTCGGGTTCCGAATCGAATGAAGTGCTGATTCGAACCGTGCGCCGCTTCTGGGACGTGATGGGCAAACCCGAGAAGAAGGTGCTGATCGGCCGTGTGAACGGCTATCACGGCTCGACGGTCGGCAGCGCGTCGCTGGGCGGCATGGCGTTCATGCACGAGATGGGCGATTTGCCGATTCCGAACATCACGCACGTCGACGAGCCGTACTGGTACGCGAACGGCGGCGACCTGAGCCCCGAGGCATTCGGCAAGCAGGCGGCGCTGTCGCTCGAACGCAAGATCCTCGAGATCGGCGCGGATCGTGTCGCCGCGTTCGTCGCGGAGCCGTTCCAGGGCGCAGGCGGCATGATCTTCCCGCCGGACGGCTACTGGCAGGAGATCGAACGCATCTGCCGTCAATACGACGTGCTGCTGTGCGCGGACGAAGTGATCGGCGGCTTCGGCCGTACCGGCGAATGGTTTGCACATCGCCACTTCGGCTTCGAGCCGGACCTGATCTGCATGGCGAAGGGGCTGACGTCGGGCTACGTGCCGATGGGCGGCCTAGTCATGAGCCGGCGCGTCGGCGATGCGCTGGTCGAGAAGGGTGGTGTCTATGCACACGGGCTGACCTATTCGGGACACCCGGTCGCGGCCGCCGTCGCGCTGGCCAACCTCGACGTGCTCGAGCGCGAGCGTCTCGTCGAGCGGACGAAGACGGATACGGGCCCGTACCTGCAGCAGGCGTTGCGCGAAGCGTTCGACGGCCATCCGCTCGTCGGAGAAATCCAGGGCGCGGGCGCGGTCGGTGCCATCCAGTTCGCGAAGAACAAGGCGACGCGCGAGCGCTTCGCAAACGAGGCCGATCTGACCTGGCACAGCCGGACGGTCGGGTTCGAACTCGGTGCGATCGTGCGTTCGACGAACGGCCGTCTGATCGTTGCGCCGCCGCTCGTGATCGACCATGCGCAAATCGACGAACTGGTCGGCACGATGCGCAAGGCGGTGGATGCAACCGCCAGGGAGGTACTCGGGATCGACTGCTGACCGAGCGTGCGACGCGATTTCCGCTCGGTGCAGGATGTGCGGAATCGCGCCTCGCGACGGACGCCGCTTCCGAGGCCGCACGATTGCGCGTGATTCGGCAAGTGGCGATCCGAAGCGAACCCGATCGGATCGATTGAGGGTAGCAAGCGCATCGACGTCGGGTGTTCGTCCCGATGTTATGTAGGAATGCGAATTGAATATGTCGCGCATGGAGGCGACGTTTCCCGTACATGCGGAAGAACGCCCCCGTTGCTTGTGCAACTGACTTGATCCGATCGACCGCAAGCCAACGAACATCACAACAGAGACAAGGAGACGAAATGAGTCAGGGCGAGTCCATTGCTCATCTCGAGGAAAGTACGATCCAGCAGATTCCGCTGACCGAGCGGCACGGCAGCGCGAAGGACCTGTTCACGATCTGGTTCGGTTCGAACATCATGATGCTGACGATCGTCACCGGATCGCTCGCGACGACGGTGTTCAAGCAGCCATTCTGGTGGGCGGCGCTCGCGACGCTCGTCGGCAGCCTGATCGGCGCGATATTCATGGCGCTGCACTCCGCACAGGGGCCGCAGCTCGGCGTACCGCAGATGATCCAGACACGAGGGCAGTTCGGTTCGTTCGGTGCGTTGCTGGTGGTCGCGCTGGTCGTCGTGATGTACGTCGGCTTCTTCGCGTCGAACTGCGTGTTCGGCGGGCAAGCGCTGCACAGTCTCAGCCCAGGGATCCCGCTCGACGCGGGTGTGGTGGCGATCGGCCTGATCAGCCTGATTGGATCGATCTACGGGTACAAGCTGATCCACGCGTATGCACGGCTGCTGAGCTGGTGTTCGGGCACCGTGCTCGTGCTTGCATTCGTGTGGATCCTCTTCGTGCATGGACTGCCGGGCGATACGTTTTCGAAGCATTCGCTGAACCTGTCGGGCTTTCTCGGCTCGATGTCGGTGGCCGCGCTGTGGCAGATCGCGTATGCGCCGTACGTGTCCGACTACTCGCGCTACCTGCCGCCGGATACCGGGCCGCGCACCGCGTTCTGGTCGAGCTACTGGGGCTGCGTGCTCGGGTCGTTCTTCCCGATGCTGCTCGGCTGCCTGGTGGGCCTCGCCACGCCAGACGGCAACGTCGTGAACGGCCTCACGGGCCTCACGCAGGGCATCAGCGTGCTCGTGATCGTCGTGCTGTCGTTCGGCATCGCGGCCAGCAACGCGATGGAGCTGTATTGCGGCGCGCTGTCGGCGATCACCGTATTGCAGACGCTCTTTCCGTCGTGGTCGGGCCGGGCCCGCGCACGGGCGATCACGGCGATCGTGCTGTGCTGCATCGCACTCGTGATCGCGCTGTTCGGGCAGAACAATTTCCTGGCCGGCTATACGAACTTCATCCTTCTGCTGCTGTACGTGCTCGTGCCGTGGACGGCCATCAATCTCGTCGATTACTACCTCGTCTGCCACGGGGAATACGACGTCGATTCGTTCTTCCGGCAGGACGGCGGCATCTACGGGCGCTTCAACGCGATTGCGGTCGGGTCGTATTTGATCGGCATCGTCGCACAGGCGCCGTTCATGGCGACCGATCTCTATACCGGGGAGCTGGCAAACCGGCTGGGCGGTGCGGACATCTCGTGGATCGTCGGGCTGTCGTTGACGTCGCTCGTCTACTACGCGGGTTGCAAGCTGTTCTCGCGACCGATGCACGAGGTTGCGCCGAGCGTCGACGGCATGTCGCGCTGACCAACCGGCACCGCGCGTCAATGCTCCGGCTGCGCCGCATTGACGTCGCGGCGAAACGCGCCCGGGCTCGTGCCCGTCCATTTCCGGAACGCGCGATGAAACGCGCTGGGCTCGGTGAAACCGAGTTCGGCCGCGATTTCCGCGACGCTGAGCGTGTGCCCGCGCAGCAGCGACTGGGCGAGCGCGCCGCGCAGTTCGTCCTTGATCGACGCGAAGCTCTGCCCTTCGCTGCGCAAACGTCGCCGCAGCGTCGCGGGCGTCGTGCCGAGGCGTACGGCCAACGTATCGAAATCCGGCCACTCTGCGGCCGGCCGCGCCTTCAGGTGCGCACGTGTCTTCGCGACCCAGCCGGTGTCGTGCCGATAGCGGACCAGCAGATTGCCGGGCGCGCCGCGCAGGAACGTCCGTAGCGCCTGCGCGGAGCGGATCGTCGGCAGTGCGAGATACGCGGCGTTGAAGGCGAGCCGGCTGTCGGGGCGGTCGAAATGCACCGGCACGCCGAAGAACTGGTGGTAATCGCTGCGCTGATCGGGGCTCGGGCACGCGAAATCGATGCGCTGCAGCGGAATGCGGCGCCCGATCAGCCAGCATGCGACGCCAAGCAGGATCAGCCAGAACGTCCGGTAAGCGAACGCCGAATACGGCGCACCCGATTGTGTCAGGACGATCTGCGCCCGCCCGTCGGCGACGACGAGTTCGCCGTGCGGCTCGTCGAGCACCACGCGCAGGAACTGGAGCGCGCGCCGCAGCGCCTGTTCGAGCGTGCCCGCATGCAGCACGGCGTGGCAGAGCAGCGTGAAGCTGCCGCGCCGCATCGGGCGGGCGGCGAGCCCGAAGAATTCGTCATCGATCGTGGCAGCGATCGCGAGCCACAGCCGGCCGTACTGTTGCGGCGTGACGGGCTCGCGCACGGTATCCGGCAAGCCCGCGGCGCGCAGCACGGGCCCGACCGGAATCCGTTGCCCGCGCAGGCTCTCGAGCGCATCGTCGACGAAATCCGGCGAGATCATCTGCGGCCCCATTTTTTCATGCCCTCCTGACATGGTAAAAGCGATCACGATTCTAGATTCTGTTTGTCATTGATTGCAATGTGACGGCTGTCTACCATCATCGATATACCGCCGGTTCGCCGACGGTCATAACGAACAGGAGACACGCATGCGTGATGGAGCAAACGCCCGGGTGGTGCCGGCCTACGCCGACGCCGTGGCCGGCTTCCGTATCGAGACTGCCGCAACGCAGTTGCACGGGGACCTGGAACGGGGCCTGAACGCATGCGTCGAATGCTGCGACCGGCATGCAGCGGCGGACGCGAACGCGATCGCGCTCGACTGGATCGACGCCGGTGGCCAGCACCGCAGCTTCACGTTCGCGCAGATGCAGGCGCTGTCGGCGCGAGTCGCGAACCTGCTGGTCGCGCAGGGTGTGAAGCCGGGCGACGTGGTGGCCGGCCTGTTGCCGCGTACGCCCGAGCTCGTCGCGACGATCCTCGGCACGTGGCGCGCGGGCGCCGTCTATCAGCCGCTGTTCACCGCATTCGGCCCGAAGGCGATCGAGCACCGGCTGCGCATGAGCGACGCGCGGCTGGTCGTGACCAACGTCGCGAATCGCGCGAAGCTCGACGAGATCGCCGATTGTCCCCGGGTCGCCACGGTGCGCGAGCCCGGCGACGCGCTGCCGGCCGGCGACATCGATTTTCGCGCGGCGCTGGATGCGCAGTCTGACGCGTTCGAACCGGTGCTGCGCACGGGCACCGACCTGTTCATGATGATGTCGACGTCGGGTACGACGGGCTTGCCGAAGGGTGTGCCGGTGCCGCTGCGCGCGCTGCTCGCGTTCGGTGCGTACATGCGCGACGCGGTCGACCTGCGCGAAGGCGATCGCTTCTGGAACATCGCCGATCCGGGCTGGGCCTACGGTCTTTATTACGCGATCACCGGCCCGCTGCTGCTCGGCCATGCGACGACGCTGTACGAAGGCGGCTTCACCGTCGACAGCACCTACGACGTGATCGAACGGCTCGGCATCACGAGCCTCGCCGGCTCGCCGACCGCATACCGGATGCTGATGGCGGCCGGCACCGACGCGGCGGCGCGCCTGAAAGGGGTGCTGCGCGTGGTCAGCAGCGCGGGCGAGCCGCTGAATCCGGAAGTCGTGCGCTGGTTCGACGCGGCGCTCGGTGTGCCGATCTACGATCACTATGGCCAGACCGAACTCGGGATGGTCGTGAATAATCATCATGGGCTCGCGCACGTCGTCCACGCCGGATCGGCCGGCTTCGCGATGCCCGGCTATCGCGTCGCGGTGCTCGACGACGCAAGCCGCGAACTCGGACCCGGCGAGCCCGGCAACCTCGCGATCGACATCGCTCGCTCGCCGCTGCTGTGGTTCCACGGCTACTGGCAGCAGGACACACCGGCGATCGCGGGCGGCTACTACCGTACCGGCGACAACGTCGAGCTGGAACCGGACGGCACCGTGAGCTTCATCGGCCGCGCGGACGACGTGATTACGTCGTCCGGCTACCGGATCGGCCCGTTCGACGTGGAAAGCGCGCTGATCGAGCATCCGGCCGTCAGCGAGGCTGCCGTGATCGGTGTGCCGGACCCGGAGCGCACGGAGATCGTCAAGGCGTACGTCGTGCTGTCGAAGGGCTTCGAAGGCACGCCCGCGCTAGCCGACGAACTGAGCCAGCACGTGAAGCGGCGGCTGTCCGCGCACGCCTATCCGCGCGCGATCGACTTCGTCGACGCGCTGCCGAAAACCCCGAGCGGCAAGATCCAGCGCTTCGTGCTGCGCAAGATGGAAGCCGAGAAGGCCGTTCAATCCTGAATACTGAATATGGACTGCGAATGAATATCAAGGATCGCGTTTTTCTGATTACGGGCGCCGGTTCGGGCCTCGGTGCCGCGGTCGCGCGGATGGTGGTCGCCGAAGGTGGCAACGCGGTGCTGCTGGACGTCAATGAAGACGCCGGCGCGAGCCTCGCGCATGAGCTTGGCGCGGCCGCGCGCTTCGTGAAGACCGACGTGACGAGCGACGCCGAAGGTCAGGCGGCCGTCGCCGCCGCGCGCGACGCGTTCGGCCGGATCGATGCGCTCGTGAATTGTGCTGGCGTCGCGCCGGGCGAGAAGGTCGTCGGCCGCGAAGGTCCGCATTCGCTCGACCGCTTCGCGCGCGCGGTGTCGATCAACCTGATCGGCACGTTCAACATGATCCGGCTGGCGGCCGACGCGATGTCGAAGCAGGACGCGAACGCGGAGGGCGAGCGCGGCGTGATCGTCAATACCGCGTCGGTCGCGGCGTTCGACGGGCAGATCGGACAGGCCGCCTATGCGGCATCGAAGAGCGGCGTGGTGGGCATGACGCTGCCGATCGCGCGCGAACTCGCGCGGTTCGGCATTCGCGTGGTGACGATCGCGCCGGGCATTTTCGCGACGCCGATGATGAGCGGCATGCCGCAGGACGTGCAGGATGCGCTCGGCAAGAGCGTGCCGTTTCCGCCGCGGCTCGGCCGCCCGGACGAATTTGCGGCGCTGGTGCGCCACATCGCCGAGAATACGATGCTGAACGGCGAAGTCATCCGTCTCGATGGCGCGCTGCGCATGGCACCGCGCTGACACTGGAGGAAATCAATCATGACGACACAGGATCCGATCGTTATCGTTGGAGCGGCACGCACGCCGATGGGCGGTTTCCAGGGCGACCTGGCCGCCGCCAGCGCGAGCGACCTCGGCGCGGTGGCGATCCGCGCGGCACTCGAGCGCGCGAACGTACCGGCCGAGCGCATCGATGAAATCGTGTTCGGCTGCGTGCTGCCCGCCGGCCAGGGGCAGGCGCCCGCACGGCAGGCCGCACTGAAGGCAGGGCTGCCGCTGGGTGCAGGTGCGACGACGGTCAACAAGATGTGCGGCTCGGGTATGAAGGCCGCGATGTTCGCGCACGACCTGCTGCTGGCGGGCTCGGCGGATGTCGCCGTCGCGGGCGGGATGGAGAGCATGACGAATGCGCCGTACCTGCTGCCGAAGGCGCGCGCGGGTATGCGCATGGGGCACGGCCAGGTGCTCGACCACATGTTCCTCGACGGGCTCGAGGACGCGTACGACAAGGGCCGGCTGATGGGCACCTTCGCCGAGGATTGCGCGCAGGCCTACCAGTTCACGCGCGAGGAGCAGGACGCCTTTGCGATCGCGTCGCTGACGCGCGCGCAACGTGCGATCGCGCAAGGGCGTTTCGTGTCGGAGATCGCACCGGTGACGGTGAAGGCCGGCAAGACGGAAGCCGTCGTGTCGATCGACGAGCAGCCGGGCAACGCGAAGCTCGACAAGATTCCGACGCTCAAGCCGGCGTTCCGCGAAGGCGGCACGGTGACGGCGGCGAACGCGTCGTCGATCTCGGACGGCGCGGCCGCGCTCGTGATGATGCGTCGCTCGGAAGCGGAACGGCTCGGCCTCACGCCGAAAGCCGTGATCGTCGGGCATTCGACCTACGCGAACAAGCCGGGCCTGTTTGCGACGGCGCCGATCGGTGCGATCCGCAAACTGTCGGAAAAAACCGGTTGGAACCTGCGCGACGTCGATCTGTTCGAGATCAACGAAGCGTTCGCGGTGGTCGCGATGGCCGCGATGCGCGATCTCGACCTGCCGCACGACAAGGTCAACGTGCACGGCGGCGCGTGTGCGCTCGGACATCCGATCGGCGCATCGGGCGCGCGCGTGATGGTGACGCTGCTGGCCGCGCTCGAAGCGTATGGTCAGAAGCGCGGCGTCGCGTCGCTGTGTATCGGCGGCGGCGAGGCGACGGCGATCGCGATCGAACGCATCGCCTGACGCAAACGCACGACGCAAACGCACGACGCAAACGCACGACGCAAACGCATCGTGCGCGATACGGCCGGCACGCCGTATCGCGACGCGGGCGGCGGGCAGCGCGCAGGGTCTTCCTGCGTCGTGCCCGTCGCCCGTTTTGTCTTTCGGGGATGGCGCGAGCGCGTTACGCATTCGCGTTCGGCGACACCGCGCCGCATGCGCGGATCACGAGCTGCACGACCTGCTCGGTCTTCTCGTCGAACCCCTTCTGCGTGAACGCACGCTTGCCGCTCAGCGCGCGGATCTGCGCATCGAAATCCGCATAGTGCTGCGTGGTCGCCCACACGAGGTACAGCAACGCGTGCGCATCGATCGGCGCAAGCAAGCCGCGCGCGATCCAGCCTTCGACCACGGCCACGCGCTTGTCGAACCACGGCTTCACGCGTTCCGACAGGATGTCCTGCATGTGCGTCGCACCGTGGATGATCTCGTTGGCCCATACCTTCGAGCCGAGCGGGCGCCGCCGCGACAGATCCATCTTCGCGCGCACGTAGCTGGCGATCGCCTCCACCGGATCGTCGCCGTCCTCGAACGATCCGGCCGCGTGGTGCCAGTCTTCGAACAGATCGTCGAGCACGCGGCGATACAGCGCGAGCTTGGTCGGGAAGTAGTAATGCAGGTTCGCCTTCGGCAGGCCCGCACGTTCGGCGATCATCGCGGTGCTCGCGCCGTCGAGCCCGCGCTCAGCGAATACGGCTTCCGCACAGGCCAGCAAATGCGCTTCGTTGGACTCGCGGATGTGTGCCTTGCGTCGCCGCAAAGGCGTGCGCGTTTCGTCGGTGCCGGTCGCCTCGGCGTCCGCTTCGTCATGTCTCATCGTTGCCCTCGCGCGGCGTGCATGCCGCGTTGGGCTTCATTCTAGCCGCTCGCTTGCGTCGAGCGCACGTGCTTGCATCACGGCAGCGCGCGCAATGCTGCGATGCGGTGGCACGTTTCTCGCTCGGTGAGACCCGCGAAAGAAAGACATTGCATTGCACATTTTGATCGTCTAAAACCTGTCCAATCGGACAGGATTCGACGCGTGACGGAATCGAGTGCCAATGTCTCCGCCGCTCGATCGGACGTATGACGCGAACGATGCGCACATGCACATTGCGTGTGCGGGTTTGCCCCGACAGAAGCAATGCGTGCACCGGCATCGACCGGAATGACGACATGACGACCCCACAGGAGCGATACGAATGAACGCGGTATCGGAAACAGTGAAACGGGCAGCATTCGACACGTCGATCAAGGTCGACGGCAAGCGGTTGTGGGACAGCCTGATGGAGATGGCGAAGATCGGCGCGACGCCGAAGGGCGGCGTCTGCCGCCTCGCGTTGACCGATCTCGACAAGGCCGGGCGCGACCTGATCGTCGGCTGGGCGAAGGCCGCCGGCTGCACGGTGACGGTCGATACGATGGGCAACGTGTTCATGCGCCGCGCGGGCCGCGTGGCCGATGCGGCACCGGTCGTCACCGGCTCGCACGCGGATTCGCAGCCGACGGGCGGCCGGTTCGACGGCATCTACGGCGTGCTGGGCGGTCTCGAAGTGATTCGCAGTCTGAACGATCATGGCATCGAGACCGAGCATCCGGTCGAGGTCGTGATCTGGACCAACGAAGAAGGGTCGCGCTTCGCGCCGGCGATGGTCGCGTCGGGCGTGTTCGCGGGCGTGTTCCCGCTCGAATACGGGCTGTCGCGCAAGGACGTCGACGGCACGACGATCGGCGAGGAGCTCGCGCGCATCGGCTATGCGGGCGACGTGCCGTGCGGCGGGCGCAAGTTGCACGCGGCGTTCGAGCTGCATATCGAGCAGGGACCGATTCTCGAGGCGGAGTGCAAGACGATCGGCGTCGTGACCGATGCGCAGGGGCAGCGCTGGTACGAGATCACGTTCACCGGGCAGGAAGCGCATGCCGGCCCGACGCCGATGCCGCGCCGCCGCGATGCGCTGCTCGGCGCGTCGCGCGTGGTCGATCTGGTGAACCGGATCGGTCTCGATCACGCGCCGTTCGGTTGTGCGACGGTCGGCATGATGCAGATCCACCCGAACTCGCGCAACGTGATCCCGGGCCGCGTGTTTTTCACCGTCGACTTTCGGCATCCGGACGACGCCGTGCTTGCGCAGATGGACGCCGCGCTGCGCGACGGCGTCGCACGCATCGCCGCCGACATCGGGCTCGAAACCGAGCTCGAGCAGATTTTCTACTACGAGCCGGTCGCATTCGATCAGGCCTGCGTGGCGGCCGTGCGCGCCGCAGCCGACCGCTTCGGCTACTCGCATCGCGACATCGTGTCGGGCGCGGGCCACGACGCATGCTATCTGGCGCAGGTCGCACCGACGTCGATGGTGTTCGTGCCGTGTGTCGACGGCATCAGCCACAACGAGATCGAGGACGCGACGCCGGCGTGGATCGAGTCCGGCGCGAACGTGCTGCTGCACGCGATGCTGTCGCGCGCTTGCGAGCCGGCTTCATGACGCATCGGACGTAACGCAGCCAGTAGGCTGCCCGGCATCATACCGTAGCATTCCTTATAAAAACCGCCCCGACTGTGCATTCACAGCCGGCGGGGACGGCTTTGTCTCCACCCAGTCGAAGGAACGCGTATGACCACCAAGCCAACCGGCGATATCGCCGCGCATCGCCTGTCGTCCACGCAACTCTCGTGCGAATTCGCCGATATCGCGCCGCTGCTCGATCCGACTGCCGCGGCGGCCGCGGCCAGCCGCTGCCACTACTGCTACGACGCGCCCTGCGTGCAGGCGTGCCCGACGCAGATCGACATCCCGAGCTTCATCCGCAAGATCGGCAACGGCAACCTGAAGGGGGCGGCGATGGACATCCTGTCCGCGAATCCGCTCGGCGGGATGTGCGCGCGCGTATGTCCGACCGAGATCCTGTGCGAAGGCGCCTGCGTGCGCAATCACCAGGATGCGCAGCCGGTTGCGATCGGCGCGCTGCAGCGGCACGCGACCGACTGGGCGATGGCGACCGGTGCGGTGCGCTTCACGCGTGCACCCGATACCGGGCGGCATGTCGCCGTGGTCGGTGCGGGCCCGGCCGGACTTGCATGCGCGCACCGGCTCGCGCTTGCCGGCCATCGCGTCACGCTGTTCGACGCGCGGCCGAAGGCGGGCGGCTTGAATGAATACGGGATTGCCGCATACAAGACCGTCGACGAATTCGCGCAGCGCGAAGTCGAGTGGCTGCTGTCGGTCGGCGGCATCACGCTCGAGACCGGCGTCGCACTCGGCCGCGACATGACGCTCGACGTGCTGCGCGAGCGGCATGATGCGGTGTTTCTCGCGATGGGCCTGGGCGGGGTGCGCATGCTCGCGATCGACGGGGAGCAACTGGGCGGCGTGATGAACGCGGTCGACTTCATCGAGCAGGTGCGGCAGGCCGACGCTTTGGAGAACGTGCCGGTCGGGCGGCGCGTGGTCGTGATCGGCGGCGGCAATACCGCGATCGACGCAGCCGTGCAGAGCCGCAAGCTCGGCGCGCAGCGCGTGACGATGGTGTACCGGCGCGGCGTGGAGGCGATGAGCGCGACCTGGGCCGAACGCGAGTTCGCTCAGAAAAACGGTGTCACGCTGGTCACGCATGCGAAGCCGGTGCGTATCGCGGGCGCGGACGGGCACGTGACGGGCGTCGAATTCGAGGCCGCGTCCGGCGAACGCTTCACCGTCGACGCGGACATGGTGCTGAAGGCGATCGGCCAGACGCTGGCGCCGGACGGCGTCGCCGCTGCCTTGCTGACGGCGGACGGCACACGCATCGCGGTCGATGCCGACGGACGCACGGCGTTGTCCGACGTATGGGCCGGCGGCGACTGCGCGGCGACGGGCGGCATCGATCTGACGGTGCAGGCCGTGCAGGACGGCAAGCACGCGGCCGCCGCGATCGATGCGGCGCTCGCGCCGCGCGACGCCAAGGCCGCGTGAGCGCGGCATACGCAACGGCAACGCGCACGTCACGCGCGCCACGATAACGTCCCCATTCTCACGGAGCCGAACATGGCCGACCTTCGCTGCACTATCGCAGGCATCACCTCGCCGAATCCCTTCTGGCTCGCCTCCGCGCCGCCGACGGACAAGGCGTACAACGTCAACCGCGCATTCGAGGCCGGCTGGGGCGGCGTCGTCTGGAAGACGCTCGGGCTCGATCCGCATGTCGTCAACGTCAGCTCGCGCTATGGCGCGGTGCAGTGGAACGGGCAGCGGATCGCCGGGCTGAACAACATCGAGCTGATCACCGACCGCCCGCTCGACGTGAACCTGAAAGAGATCGCACAGGTGAAGCGCGACTGGCCGGACCGCGCGCTGATCGTGTCGCTGATGGTGCCGTGCAACGAGCGCGACTGGAAGTGGATCCTGCCGCTCGTCGAGGATACGGGTGCCGACGCGGTCGAACTGAATTTCGGCTGCCCGCACGGGATGAGCGAGCGCGGCATGGGCGCGGCCGTCGGGCAGGTGCCGGAGTACGTCGAGATGGTCACGCGCTGGGTCAAGGAGGGCACGAAGCTGCCGTGCCTCGTGAAGCTCACGCCGAACATCAGCGACATCCGGATGGGGTCGCGCGCAGCGTACAAGGGCGGCGCGGATGGCGTGTCGCTGATCAACACGATCAACTCGATCGTCGCGGTGGACCTCGACCTGATGGCGCCGATGCCGACCGTCGACGGCAAGGGCACGCATGGCGGCTATTGCGGTCCGGCGGTCAAGCCGATCGCGCTGAACATGGTCGCGGAGATCGCGCGCGACCCGGAAACGCCGAACTTGCCGATCTCCGGCATCGGAGGGATTTCGTCGTGGCGCGACGCGGCCGAATTCATGGTGCTGGGCGCCGGCAGCGTGCAGGTATGCACCGCCGCGATGCACTACGGTTTCCGGATCGTGACGGATCTGGCGGACGGACTGTCGAACTGGATGGACGAGAAGGGCTACGCGACGCTCGACGACGTGCGCGGTCGCGCGGTGCCGAACGTCACCGACTGGAAATACCTGAACCTGAAGTACGACATCAAGGCGCGCATCGACCAGGACCGCTGCATCCAGTGCGGGCTGTGCCATATCGCGTGCGAGGACACGTCGCACCAGGCGATCACGGCCGAAAAGGACGGCGTGCGGCGTTTCGACGTGGTGGACGCGGAGTGCGTCGGGTGCAATCTTTGCATGCATGTGTGTCCGGTCGAGCAATGCATCACGATGGAGCGTGTCGACGCGGGCGACTACGCGAACTGGACCACGCATCCGAACAACCCGGCGCGCGTCGATGCGGGCGCGAGCCCCGCGCAACCGGAGAAGCACGCGAAGGCGGCCTGACCGGCGGCCGGCGGCGCGGGACCGTCCGCGCCGCTGCCTTTGTTCTGTTCGGCCGGCATCGTGCGATGCCGGCGCTGACGTTTACGTGGAGCGCCCTCGATGAAACCAGCAGCGATTCCCGCCGATTCCGACAGCGCCGCGGCGCCGGCCGGCAGCCTGTACAACGACGACCTGGCACCGACGACAGCGGCGCAGCGCACGTGGCGGTGGTATCACTTCGCGGCGTTGTGGGTCGGGATGGTGATGAACATCGCGTCGTACATGCTCGCGGCCGGGCTGATCCAGGAAGGCATGTCGCCGTGGCAGGCGGTGCTGACCGTGTTGCTCGGCAACCTGATCGTGCTCGTGCCTATGCTGCTGATCGGTCATGCCGGTGCTAAGCACGGGATTCCGTACGCGGTGCTCGTGCGCGCGTCGTTCGGCACGCAGGGCGCGAAGCTGCCCGCGCTGTTGCGCGCGATCGTCGCGTGCGGCTGGTACGGCATCCAGACCTGGCTCGGCGGTAGCGCGATCTATACGCTGCTGAATATCCTGACCGGCAACGCGCTGCACGGCGCGGCGTTGCCGATCGTCGGCATTTCGCTCGGGCAGCTCGCATGTTTCCTCGTGTTCTGGGCGCTGCAGCTGTACTTCATCCTGCACGGCACCGATTCGATCCGCTGGCTCGAAAGCTGGTCCGCGCCGATCAAGGTCGTGATGTGCGTCGCGCTCGTGTGGTGGGCGACGTCGCAGGCGGGCGGCGTGGGCTCGATGCTGTCGGCGCCGTCGCAGTTCGCGGCGGGCGGCAAGAAGGCCGGGCTGTTCTGGGCGACGTTCTGGCCGGGCCTGACCGCGATGGTCGGCTTCTGGGCGACGCTCGCGCTGAACATCCCCGACTTCACGCGCTTCGCGCATTCTCAGCGCGACCAGATCATCGGACAGTCGATCGGGCTGCCGCTGCCGATGGCGCTGCTGTCGGTGGTGTCGGTCGTCGTGACGTCGGCCACCGTGGTGATCTACGGCAACGCGATCTGGGATCCGATCGACCTGACGAGCCGGATGACCGGCATCGGCGTCGGTATCGCGCTGGTGATCCTCACGCTCGACACGATGTGCTGCAACCTCGCGGCGAATCTGGTCGGGCCCGCGTACGACTTCTCGAGCCTCTGGCCGAAGGCGATCTCGTATCGCACGGGCGGCCTGATCACCGCGACGATCGCGATCGTGATGATGCCGTGGAAGATCCTCGCCACGACCGACGGCTACATCTTCACCTGGCTCGTCGGGTATTCGGCGCTGCTCGGGCCGGTCGCGGGGATCCTGATGGTCGACTACTTCCTGATTCGCGGCACGCGGCTCGACACGCGCGCGCTGTTCGACGAGCGCGGCGGCTTCAGCTACACGCGCGGCTGGAACCCGGCCGCGCTGGTCGCGCTCGCGATCGGCGTGCTGCCGAACCTGCCCGGTTTCCTGCACACGGCATTTCCGGCATCGTTCGCGAACGTGCCGGCGTTCTTCAACACGCTTTACACGTATGCGTGGTTCGTCGGCCTCGTGCTGGCGTCCGGCGTGTACGGCACCTGGATGAAGTGGCGCGCCGGACAGCGCGCGCAGATCGCGAGCGCCTGATGCACCTGATGCAGCCGATGCGCGGACACATCCGGCATCGGCGCCGCATGCGGCACCCGACAGTCAACGAGGAGGCAACGAAATGGCAATCCTGATTCGCGGCGGCACTGTGGTCGATGCAGACCGGACCTATCGTGCGGACGTACTGTGTGCCGACCCGCAGGACGGCGGCACGATCCTGCAGATTGCGGAGAAGATCGACGCGCCGGCCGGCGCGAGCATCGTCGACGCGCACGACCAGTACGTGATGCCGGGCGGCATCGATCCGCATACACACATGGAACTGCCGTTCATGGGCACGACGGCGAGCGACGATTTCTACTCGGGTACGGCAGCCGGCCTGTCGGGCGGCACGACGAGCATCATCGACTTCGTGATCCCGAGCCCGAAGCAACCGCTGATGGACGCGTTTCGCGAGTGGCGCGGCTGGGCCGAGAAGGCGGCGGCTGATTACGGCTTCCATGTCGCCGTCACGTGGTGGGACGAATCGGTGCATCGCGACATGGGCACGCTCGTGCGCGAGCACGGCGTGTCGAGTTTCAAGCACTTCATGGCGTACAAGAACGCGATCATGGCCGACGACGAGATTCTCGTGAACAGCTTCTCGCGTTCGCTCGAGCTCGGCGCGCTGCCGACCGTGCACGCGGAAAACGGCGAGCTCGTGTTCCAGCTGCAAAAGGCGCTGCTTGCGCGCGGGATGACGGGGCCGGAAGCGCATCCGCTGTCTCGTCCGCCCGAGGTCGAAGGCGAGGCCGCGAACCGTGCGATCCGCATCGCGCAAGTGCTCGGCGTGCCCGTGTATATCGTGCACGTATCGGCGAAGGATGCGGTCGATGCGATCTCTCGCGCGCGCAGCGAAGGGCTGCGCGTGTTCGGCGAGGTGCTGCCGGGCCACCTGGTGATCGACGAAGCGGTGTATCGAGACCCGGACTGGACGCGCGCGGCCGCGCACGTGATGAGCCCGCCGTTCCGCTCGGCCGAGCATCGCGAGGCGTTGTGGCGCGGGCTGCAGGCAGGGCAGCTGCATACGACGGCGACCGATCACTGCGTGTTCTGCGCATCGCAGAAGGCGATGGGTCGCGAGGACTTCACGAAGATCCCGAACGGCTGCGGCGGTGTCGAGGACCGCATGTCGGTGCTGTGGCATCACGGCGTGAATCACGGTCGCATCACGCCGAACGAGTTCGTGCGGATCACGTCGACCAATGCCGCGCAGATCTTCAACCTGTATCCGCGCAAGGGGGCCGTGCAGGTCGGTGCCGATGCGGATCTGGTCGTGTGGGATCCGGCCGCGACCAAGACGATCTCGGTGAAGACCCATCACCAGCAGGTCGACTTCAACGTGTTCGAAGGGATGACGGTGCAGGGCGTCGCGACGCACACGCTCACGCGCGGCGCGCTCGCGTGGGCCGACGGCGAGCTGCGTGCGCAGCGCGGTGCCGGCCGCTACCTGAAGCGGCCGCCTGCTGCCGGCTACTACGAGGCCGCACGCATCGCGAACCGGCTGCGCGAGCCGCAGCCGGTTGAACGGTCCGGCTAAGCGGGCCAGCTGCGCGGGCTCGGTTAAGCGAGCCCGTTAGGCGGCCGCCGGGCGGGCGCGTTCGCTGCGGCGGTCAGCGCGTGTCGCCCGCGCCTGCCTGGTGGATCGGGATCACCGTGCGCGCGCCGCGTTCGCGCAGCAGGTCGCGCAGTTCGTTGATGACCGGAAACACCTCGTGGTTCCAGTCGGCGCCCTGCCGGTCGTGCGCTTCCTGCTCGCGTTCGACGATCCAGCGATCCTCGCGGAAGATCCGCTCGGTGAACCATACGAGCAGCGGCCACGCGAGATCGAGCGCGAACGGAATGCCCGGCTTGTGGATCGACAGCAGTCCGAACGTGCGGTTGGTACGCTGCGCGGCGTCGAGCGGCACGTAGACGATCCACAGGTCCATCACGAGCGTGCCTTCGCTCGAGCGGATCTGTAGCGTCTGGTACGGGTAGCCCGTGCGGACTGTCATCACGCTCTTGTTGGCCTGGTCGCCGGGCTTCTTGCTCGAACCGAACACGAGCGCCTCGCCGACCGGCTGCTTGCCTTCCATTCGCGCGAACGTGTAGTCGACCTCGACCCAGTCGTCGCCGCGGCGGCGGCCGACGCTGCGCGCGCGCATCTGTCCCATCTGCTTGCGATGCAGGAACTGATGGTTCATGTCCATCAGGTTCTCGTGCATGAACGAGTAGTGGCACTTGACCTCGCGGCCGAAACGGCGTGTCTTGTATGCCGGATTGTCCGCCGATTCGAGTGCGGGGAACGGGCGTGCGTCGGCGAGCGTCGCGTCGCCGGGGAAGACGAAGATCAGCCCGTGCGCTTCGCGGCACGGATAGGCGCGCACGCCGTTGGGCAGGCGATCGCGGCCGAGATACGGGACGTCGACGCAGCGGCCGCTGTCGCACGCGTAGGTCCAGCCGTGATAGCAGCACCGCAGCGTTTCGCCGGTCACGACGCCCGCATGCAACGGCACCTGGCGGTGCGCGCAACGATCTTCGAGCGCATACACGGCGCCGGATTCGGTGCGGACGAGCACGATCGGGTCGCCGGCGAAATGTACGCCGAGTGTCTTGCCGCGCTTGAGTTCGCGCGACCACGCGAGCGGATACCAGTGATCGGGATGGATGGGCACGCGGCGCAGGTCGCGCACGACCGTGCCGGTGGACGTTTGTTCGAGCGGTGGTTCGAGGGTTCCGCTGTCAGACAAAGGCACTGCGCGCATGCGTGACGCCTCCTGGCTGGACTGGGGTTCCGAGCGCCGCGAAACGCGGCGGGAATCTGAAGCAGTCTACGCGAAGTTGACGCGCGAGGCTGGTGCGATGCGGGTATGCCCGGTCGGGGCGGCGCGGGTTTCCTTGATGCAGCGCAAACTCGGGCGGCGGCGCGGGGTGCCCGTGCCGCGTCGCACGCTCGGCACGCCGTCACATCGGCGCATCGTGCCACAGCACCGCATCGGCGCGGTACAGCGCCGGGAAGCGCTGCTTCAGTCCGGCGATCTTCGGCAAGTCGTTGAACGCGATGTACGGCGCGTCGGGATGCAGTTCGAGATAGTTCTGATGGTACGCCTCGGCCGGATAGAAGCCCTTGTACGCTTCGACGCGCGTGACGACGGGCGCCGCGAATGCGTGTGCGGCACCGAGCTGCGCGATGTAGGCCGTCGCGACGGCGCGCTGCTGTGCCGTGGTCGGAAAGATCGCCGACCGGTATTGCGTGCCGTCGTCGGGGCCTTGCCGGTTGAGCTCGGTCGGGTCGTGCGCGACCGAGAAGAACACCTGCAGCAGCCGGCCGTACGTGATCTGCGTCGGGTCGTACACGATGCGTACCGATTCCGCATGGCCCGTGAGTCCGGTGCCGACGAGCGCGTAGTGCGCGGTTTCGGAAGCGCCGCCCGCGTAGCCGGCCGTGACCTGCTTCACGCCCTTCACGTGCTCGAATACGCCCTGCACGCCCCAGAAGCAGCCGCCTGCCAGCACGGCCGTTTCTTCGTGCGCCGCGCCCGGTGTTTCGTCGAGCGTCGGCGCGGGCACCGCATGCATCGGTTCAGCGGACGCGACGACGCGCTGGTAGCCGAACACGGCGGCGGCCGCGACGGCGATCGCGCCGATGCGGCGCAGCATGACCGCGCGCCGCCGTGGCGGGCAATCGCGAGTGGATGTCGGGATCATGGTTTGCTCCTTCGGGATGCGGGACGGAAGACGGCCGTCTGGCGGCGCGTGTGCTCAACCGAACGTGAACGCATAGGCATCGACACCAGGGTCGAGAAACTCGATCGAGAACGTGCGATCGGCGATCGTGCCCGGCTGCCGGACGAGCTGGTACAGGCGCTGCCCGGTGACGGTGCCGTAGCCCTGCGCGTCGACGTCGGTGCCGTGGGCGGCGCCGGGCGCCGCGCCGTCGAGCGTTACGCGAAAGCGCACCGGCTTGCCGTTCGCGCCCGGGCCGAGCACGAGGTGCAGGTCGCGTGCGTGGAAGCGGTAGACGATCTTCCCGGCCGGCGTGGCGAGCGTCGCACGCTCGGCGCCGACCTGCCATGCGCCGGCGAGGCCCCAGTCGTTCAGCTCGGGATGCACGGGTGAGTCGTAGCGGTGCGTCGCGTCGCGCACGACACCGCCCGGCGACGTGAAGTCTTCGGCGCGCGCATAGCCGATATAGGTTTCGGGCGAGCGCACGTCCGCGCTGTCGGCCGCCGCGAGCGTGCCCTTCGCAGGCGCGCCGGCGAGGCCGAGCGGCACGTTCAGCGCTTCGGGGTGGCCGGCTTCCGCGAGCAGCGACTGGATCGCGCGTTCCGACTGTGCGTATTCGCCTTCGCCGAAGTGATGGTGGCGGATTCGCCCCTGCGCGTCGATGAAGTAGTGCGCGGGCCAGTATTCGTTGCCGAATGCGCGCCAGATCGCATAGCGGTTGTCGATCGCGACCGGGTAGTCGATGCCGAGGTCGTGCACGGCCTTCTTCACGTTGCCGATGTCGCGTTCGAACGCGAACTCCGGCGCGTGCACGCCGATCACGACGAGTCCGTACGGCGCATATTTGCGCGCCCACGCGGTCGTGTACGGCAGCGTGCGCAGGCAGTTGATGCACGAGTATGTCCAGAAATCGACGAGCACGACCTTGCCGCGCAGGCCGGCCGCCGTCAGCGGCGGCGAATTCAGCCATTGCACGGCGCCGTCGAGCGACGGCAACGTGCCTTCGACCGGCAGTGCGGCCGGTGCATGCATTGCAGGCGTCGTGTCGGCCGCGCGCATCATCGCGCTGCCGGTCATCGTGCCGCCCGCGGCCGGTGCGTCGCCGGACGTTGCGGCCATCATCGCGCCGCTCGCTGCGCCGCCGCTGCCGCCGCTGCCGCCGGTGTTGTCGGCGTTGCCGGTCGCGGCCATCGCCACGGGCGCGCCATGCGGGTGGCCGCCGAGCCGGTCGACGAGCTTCGTCTCCAGCCCGCCGGTCGTGACGGTCGACAACTGCGCGAGCGCGCCCGTATCGAGGCCGAGCGCGATCGCCGCGACGCCGGCCAGCAGCGCCGCGCCGATGCCGCGCCGGATCCATTCGCCGGCGCCGAGCGAGCGCTTCATCGCGGCGAACACCTTGCCGCCGATTACGAGCGCGATGCCGAGCGACGTTGCCGCGCCGGCCGCGTAGGCGACGAGCAGCACCGTCGTGCCGACGCTCGCGCCGCGCAGTGCGGCGCCGGTCAGCACGAGTCCGAGGATCGGGCCCGCGCACGGCGCCCACAGCAGGCCGGTGGCGACGCCGAGCAGCAGCGACGACACGGGGCCGGCTGCGCGGCCGTCGCGCTGCGCGAAGCCGGTGAGCCGGTTGCCTGCCGCGACGAGCGGGCGCGTCAGGTGTTCGGCCAGGCGCGGCAGCAGCAGCGTCAGGCCGAACACCGCGAGCAGCGCGATGGCGAGCCAGCGGCCGGCCTGGTTGGCCTGCGCGACCCAGCCGCCGCCGACGGCGGCGAGCGTGGCGACGACGGCAAACGTGAGCGCCATGCCGACGAGCAGCGGCAGGCCGGTACGCACGAACGGCTGGTCGGCGCGCGCGAACACGAACGGCAGCACGGGCAGGATGCACGGGCTCAGGATCGTGAGCACGCCGCCGAGATAGGCGAGGACGATGAGCAGCATGGAAGCATCTCCGGTCGTTCAGGAAGGCGGCGGCCGCTCAGGCGGCGGCCGGGTGGAAGACGAGTGCGAGCCCGTTCATGCAGTAGCGCAGCCCGGTGGGCGGCGGGCCGTCGTCGAATACGTGGCCGAGGTGGCCGCCGCAGCGGCGGCAGTGCACTTCGGTGCGGGCCATTCCGAACGACGTATCGACCTCGGTCGCGACCGCGTGGTCGAGCGGCTTCCAGAAGCTCGGCCAGCCGGTATGGCTGTCGAATTTGGTGCTCGACGAGAACAGCGCGAGGCCGCAGCCGGCGCACGCGAACGTGCCGCGGCGGTGCTCGTCGTTCAGCGGGCTGCTGTACGGCGGCTCGGTGCCGGCGTTGCGCAGCACCGTGTATTGGGCGGGCGTCAGGCGGTGGCGCCATTCGGCGTCGCTGAGGGTGACTTCGAACGGGGCGGCTATCTGCGGGGCGGCCATTGGCGGGGCGGCGGGTTCGCCGCCGCCGGCGGCCGGTGGCGCAGCGAACGCGCGGCCGACCAGCGCACGGCGGCCGACCGACGACAGCGCCGCGAGCACGGCAAGGCCGGTGGCGCCGGCAAACAGCAGATTTCTGCGGGTGGGCATGGTGGGCTCCTGGAAGCAGGTGCTGAAAACATGCGCACAGAGTAGACAGCGGCCGGTGTCGAAGTCCTCACGGAAAGTTAAACGATTCGTGAAGTCCGGGGGGCCTATTGGCGTGCGCCGGGCCGCCGATCTCTCCATTCCTGACAAGATGACCGAACTCGTTCCCGCATCCCTCTTGACCGGCATCCGTCGCATGATTGATTCGGCGCGCGCCCGGGCTGCCGCGGCCGTCAATGAGGAACTGCCTCCCCCTTTATCGGCCGGTTGGTTGTCGCATCAGAGACGATGTGCTGGGCGGTGAGCGCGCAGGCTACGGCCAACAGATCCTCCCGGCGCTTGCCCGGCAGCTAAGAGGCGAGTACGGCCGGGGTTAGAGCGAGCAGTAAATGCGCCACTGCATCCGCGCGGCCGAGGTGTTTCCTGACGAACCAATTCTCTCCGCGCTGCGGAGAGAATAGAACTGGACCCATTTGAAGATGTTGGTGTACGTCGACGACCCGCTCAAGCGCGACTTCTGCATTGAGCCCTGTCGTCTGGAGCGCCGGCCGTTGCGGCAGTTGCGCTTCTCCGCGCTCCAAGGCACAAGTCGATGGCATCGAGGATGATCGACTTGCCGCTGTCACCCGGGCCAATAAGGCAGTTCACGCCGTTGGACGGTGTCCAATCGAGCGTTTGTAGCGAGCGGAAATTGCGAATTTCAAGGCGACGGACGCGCGTCATGTTTCCTCTCAGTTGGTCTGGCAAATATCCCGACGTTTCGGAAGCTGCCCAACGGTTGCACGAGTACTCGTCAGGCATCCCCTAACGTCAGCTCTCTCAGGCAAACCGGTCACCGAGAGTCTCGACGCTGACCGGCCGCCGCAGCCTATATCGGCCGCTCGGATTTTATTTTTGAATGACGGTTCCTGGATGCGGGAGCAGTCGGCCCTGGCCAGTCGTTGACCCTACGCTGTCTTGCAGCGATCGACTATGCAGTCGTTAATTTACGGTCCGGCTGCGGAAGTCTGCGACGTGAATTGACGAATTTGTTTCGAACGTAGGCGAGGTGACAGAATTATTTGGAGGGACTGTCGATAAAGTCGTCAATTCACGCGATGAGCGACGTTCGCAGGGGGCATCTCGAGTTGACATCTTTCCTTTGGTCTACGCATCTCGGCCGCCTTCGTCTGCGAGCATCGAAGCTCGCGGCGAATGTCGGCCACCGTGCAGAGGACATGCCCGGCCGCGATCGCGATCGCGAGCTGCAGCGCTTCCGTGTCGAAAGCGGGTTGCGGTAACGCGTGCATCGCTGTTCCGTGCAGCCCTTCTGACGATCCGCCAGACGGGCCAAGCGCGATTCCTGATCGGCGCCCGACCGTAGTTCGTCGTTTACGCGCGACTTGCGTCAGGTATCATTTGGTCTATAATGTGGTATCAATTGATACTGAGTGGGGAGTTGCCATGTCACTCGTTACCCCGGAAGCCGTGGCTGCGGTCATGGAGCTGATGCCTGTTCCGCATACACTGGCGGAGCTCGAGGCGCTCGTGCGTGACGGCTTGCCGAAGTCCGCGCTGCGCGCCGGCGTCGAACATGCGACGCAAGGAGCGGACGCCCGGCGTGCGCTGCTCGCGCGCATCATTCCCGAAGCGACGTACAAGCGTCGTCGCGATCGCCTGACACAAGATGAATCCGAAAAGACCGAACGTCTCGCGCGGATCGTTGCGACGACCACCTACGTCTGGAACGACGAAGCGGATGCGCGAGAATTCCTGTCGACGCCGCACCCCGAACTGGAGGGCAGGGCGCCTCTCGATGTCGCACTCACGGAGCTCGGCGCGCGCCGTGTCGAAGAATTGCTCTGGAAGCTGTTCTACGGGTTGCCGGCATGAAGTTGTATCGCATCGCCGACACGCGACACACGATCTGGAGCGGCACCGGCGCGATGCTGGTTGGCGGCCGTTTCAACAGTCCGGGCCGGCCGGTCATCTATGCGGCGCTGACCTTTGCCGGCGCGATGCTCGAGGTGCTCGTGCATGCACGAATCGGCAAGGTACCGAAGACGCACGGATGGGTCGAGGCAACGGTTCCCGACGATGTTCTCGTCGAACGCCAGTCCGGCGACACACTACCGGCGGGATGGGATTCGGCCGCGCAGCGCCCGGCACGTCAGTTCGGTGACGCATGGCTCACGGAATCGCGGACCGCTATTTTGGTCGTGCCGTCCGTAGTCGCTCGAGCGGAGTGCAACGTGTTGGTGAATCCTGCGCATCCTGACGCCGCACGCATCGTCGTGACGGATCCAAGACCGGTCGTATGGGACGAGCGACTTTTCGTGGCGCCGTCCGCTGGACGATCATAGATTCTCGCTGGTGGTCTGCTAACCTTACCTCGACGCATTTCTCCTGGAGACAGGAACGACTACGACGTTGTTTTTGGTTTAATTCGCACTCCAACCTAGTTTCCCCGCCCGACGCAGTACCGGAGCCGATCGCACGGTTCGTCGCGAATTGCGTTCCGGTACTGACGAAGCGTCAGCTTATCGCCCGAACGGGCAGACTAGGGCGTGTTCACACTAGCGAAGGGTTTCGACGATCAGGGAAAAGTTGATAAAGGCAATGAACATCAAATCGAGTTTGTCAAAGCGCGAGAAGATGCGGCGGAAGCCCTTCAATCGACGGAACAGTCGCTCGACCTCATTGCGACGCTTGTACATTTCCCGGTCGTACTCCCAACGCTCGACTCGCGTACTCAACGGGGGAACGACCGGGATGAAACCGAGATCGAGCGCGAGTTGTCGGGTTTCGTTGCCTTCGTACGCCTTGTCCATTAGCAGGTGCAGCGGTCGATTCGGCGCTCCCGGACGTTCGAGCAGTGCACGCCCCAGTGGGGCATCACCGGCTTGGCCGGGAGACAGTGCGAACGTTATGGCTGTTCGAGCATCCGCGGCAACCATATGAATCTTGGTTGTCCATCCTCCGCGCGACTTGCCGATGGTTTGGGGGCCATTTTTTGGGTTCATCGTGGATTACCGGGTACCGCGACGAGGAATACTTCTTCCTGAAGATCCGCGCCGCGCTCCCCGGTAATCCACGATGAACCTTATTTTTCCCTACTGCTCGTTATGCCGTATCGATACGACACCGCGACCTTTGTTCCGTCGAGGTGCGCTGAAATCCGCCGAAGCACCGGCCGGCAAGGGCCTTCGAGCGGGTGAACTGCCGATACCGACCGAGGCGCCTGTTCGCGCGCGATTTTCAGTGTTCGAGAGGGTGTGTCTCGACGACGGAAGGTCGGCAATCGGCGCACGATTGACGCAGGACAACCGAATCCCGCATGTCGGCGATACAGTCGACTCGGGCGCTTGCGCAATGCGGCGCGTGACTGCGCGTCGTATGCGGCACGGGCCGCCGCGACACGACCGGAATGACGTCGAGCATGATCGTGCTGCCGGATGGCAAGCGGACCGCATGGCTCTGCGAGGCAATGGCGATGAAACAACGAGTGTTGGCTGCGAGCGCCCTGCTCGTGCTGGGAGCGTGTGCAGGCGTCGAGCAGGCCTCGACATTCAGGTCGACTGAAACGCGCTTGCTCGCGGCGCGCGAAGCCGCGGCGCTGCAGTGTTCGACGCCATCTGAATGCGACCCTGCGTGGAATCGCGCACGGCGCTACGTCGAAGCACATTCGTCGACCCGAATCACGCGCTTCAGTGCAGACCGGATCGAAACCGCACAACCGTATCTCGCCGGGGAAGTCTATCTGTGGGCGTCCCGCATGGCGTCGGGCGACGGCGGCTCGGTGATCCGGCTCAAGGCAATGTGCAAGGGCATGTACGACAGCGATGGCGGCCCGGGCTGGCAATACGATGCGTGCGCGATGAAAATCATCGAAATCGAGCAAGGCTTCCAGTCGTATGAGAAGCCGCTGCGTTCACCGGAAACGCCGGCGCAACCGGTCGAGCCTCGATAACCCGGCGCTCCCGTCCCGATTCAGGTCTGTTTCATTGCGCTTTCAAACCATTGACCTCCGTCAACGCCGGTTTCCGGCGCGCGCCGATGATGAAAGCAAACCCGGACGCCGCCAGCGCGCCGGATCATCCTGCGAGGTCGGTATGTACACAAACATCATGGTCGCCGTGGACGGCAGTCCTTCGTCGAAGCGGGCACTCGACGAAGGCTTGAAGATGGCCAGATCGAGCGGTGCGCGCCTGTTCGCCGTTTTCGTCGTCGACAAGTCGCTGCTGATCACGTATGTCGGGCGACTGGACCCGGACGCGCTGCTCGACGATGTCCGGCGGGAGGGCGCGGCGGTTCTGCAAAACGCGGAACGAACCATCTCGCACGCGGCCGTCAACGGCGAGACGGAAATCATCGAAACCGAACTCGGTCAGGATATCGCCGAGCGGCTGCAGCGCTATGTCGTGGATCGGTCGATCGATCTGGCCGTGATCGGGACGCACGGACGACGCGGTGTGCGGCGGCTGCTCCTCGGCAGTGTCGCCGAACGTTTCCTGCGCGGATCGAGTTGTCCGGTACTGCTCGTGCGCAGCCACGACGCCGCGCCTGCTGCCGTGGCGGCGGCCTAGCGTCGCGCCGCAGGGTGACCATCATGCAGATATCCTTTCCTGTCGAGCATCCGACATACTGCGGCCTGGACCCGGCGCTGGCCTTTCCGGCGCTCGTCGAAGGCCGCCGCGTGCGATGCGTGATTACCGCGGAGGCGCTGGAAGACCACTTCCGCGCGGCATCGCCCCGCGAGCAGGATCTCGTCGACGCCTTTGCGCGACACCGTCCCGCCATCGAGCGGGCGGCACGCTGCCTGCTCGAGGAAGTCGGCGGGCGGCCGATCCTGCTTCATAGCGGCTATTTCCGGTTCTGTACGTAATCGGCCGCTGACTTTGACCCGCATCAAGCACGTACCGGTGCGGGCAGTTACGCTGGACTTCGAGCGATCATTCGTCCCTTGCGCGGCATGCGGTGCCGTGCCATCCGATCTCCATTGCGGCCTATGCTGTCGGGACGAAAGCGGCGGCCGCATGTCATCTGTATGAGGAGTGCGAATCATGAGCAATATGACGCGTTACGATCCGTTCTCGATGGAACCCGTGTCCGACCTGTTTCAGGGGCTGTTCAGGCCGCTGCGCGGCATGGCGCTGGCCGAGCAGCCGGATCTTGCGTCGATGAAGATCGACGTGACGGAAAGTGACGATGCCTACAAGGTCAACGCGGAACTGCCCGGCGTCGCGAAGGAGGACATCGACATCGAAGTCAAGGGCTCGACCGTATCGATCAACGCAAAGGTCGAGCGCAACCGCGAACAGAAGGACGGCGAGCGGGTGATTCGGCGCGAACGCTACAGCGGTGCGATCAGCCGGTCGTTTTCGCTTTCCGCCGAAATCGACGACGCGAACGCAACGGCGACGTATCTGGATGGCGTGCTGTCGCTGACCTTGCCGAAGAAGGCGCCGGTCGGGCAGAAGAAGCTGACGATCAGTTGACCGGTTGACGGGCAACGGGCGATGCAGGCACGCATCGCCCATCGGGAGGATCCGGCGCGCGGAGCGATCCGCGCGCCGTTTTCATCGATGCTGACGCGGGTTCGCTCACGCGTGCGACATCGCAGTGCCGGCCCGATAGCCGACCGTCTGCGCGAGGATCGGCAACTCGTCCTCGTTCAGTCGGAGCGCGTCGGCGAGCGCGCGGTGATTGATCCAGCCACGCACGACCGTGCCGAGGCCGGCCGCCGCGCAGTACAGCGACACGTTCTGCGCGATGGCGCCGGCCGCGATGGCCGAGAACACGTCGCGCTGCTGCGGCGGCATGTCCAGTATCGCGGCTGTCCGGACGACGTAGACGAGATCCAGCGGGGCGCGTCCGACGAAGTCCTGGTAGCCGGTCAGGTTGCGCGCATCGACCGCATGTTTGAGCACGAGCCGATGCGCGGATGCGTCGTATCGGTAGACACCGAACGGCAGTGCGACGTAGATGTCGATTTCGTTGAATGCATGCGCGGACGGTGCCGTACGACCGCCGCTCGCCGGCCGGTTGATGCCGTCCGCCGCCCACAGCAGCGTGCCGAGCGTCGCGGGCGGCAGCGGCGTGGCGGCGAATTCGCGGGAACTCGTTCGGCTCGCGAGCGCGGCCATCAGCGACACGTCGCTGTCGAGCATCGGGGGGGGCAAGTCGACGCTCGCCGGCGACTCGCCCTGGGGCGACGCCGGCTGCGCCGCGGGCGCCGGCGAATAGGCCAGCAGTTGCTGTTCGGTCATGCGAGTCTCCTTGAAGCGTGGTTGCGCGTGCCTGGAACGTCGCGCATCGGCGATCTCACGATAAGACGGCCGGGCCGCATCGGCTTGACCTTCGTCAAGCGATGCATCGACCGGCGGCGCGGTACGGCACGAGGCATCCGTTGACCTGTATCAGCGGTCCGGGGTCGTGCGTGTGCCAATCTGGCTGCGTGCGGTGAACAGGCACGCCGCGGCTCACAGGAGAGCAGACGATGAAAACCGACAAGCAGTTGAAGCAGGACGTTCAGGATGAACTGGAATCCGACCCGTCGATCGATGCGACACGCATCGGTGTCGAGGTGGCCGACCGAATCGTGACGCTGTCGGGTCACCCGCCGAGCTACGCGGAGAAGCTGGCGATCGAGCGCGCGGCGAACCGCGTGGCCGGCGTCAGGGCACTCGTCGTCGACATGACCGTGCATCTGCCGGACGACGACGTGCGCACCGACGAAGACATCGCGAAAGCGGTGCGTTCGGTGCTGCACTGGACGGTCGGGCTGCACGACGACGCGGTCAAGGTGCAGGTCGAACGCGGCTGGATCACGCTGTCCGGCAGGGTCGACTGGGCGTACCAGAGCCACCTGGCCGTGCGCGCGATTTCGCAGATGCGCAGCGTGACGGGCGTGACCGATCACATCGCGGTACAGGGAACGGTCGGTTCGGACGACATCGGCGGCAACATCAAGCGCGCGATCATGCGTCACGCGGAGCGCGAGGCGAAGCACATCGCGATCGACGTGCACGACGGCACGGTACGGCTGTCCGGCAAGGTCGGCTCGTTTTCCGAGCGCAAGGCCGTGCGCGGTGCCGCGTGGTCCGCGCGAGGCGTGCGTGCCGTCGTCGACGACCTGGTGGTCGAGTGAATCCCGCAGGCGGCCGGCGCAGGTGCGGTCCGCGGAGATCCAGGAGGGCAGTCAGATGACACTTTCGGGCGAACTTCACGAGGCGGACTGGTCGGTCTCGATCGAAACGACCGCGGCCGAAACGGGCGGCTTCCGCTGCCGGATCCACGTCACGCTCACGTCGCCGGATGGCGTGTGCGAGCGCACATTCGCGCACAGCAGGATCCATGCGACCGAGCGCGACGCCGCGATCGACGGGCTGCGGGCCGGCATGACGTGGATCGAGATGCGGAAGTCGAACACCTTTACCGACTGAACCGGCGAGCATGGCGGGGCAGCGCGCGGCGACGACGGCGTCGGTCCCGCCGCACGACGCGGCGACTGCCGCATCGATGCGCGCCCCGTTTTTCTACATCCTCCGCTCGCGCGACACGCGCTTTCTCTTGCAGGTATGCGCATGCCGTCCCGGCCGCCGAACGTGACGGGCGACTGCATCGGTCACGGTCGGAAAGAAGCTGCCGGCGCCGAACACGTCGAACAAGCCGTAAGCGCGCAGGCGATCCTTCACCGGCCCTTTCATTTCCGCGAAATTCATTGCGATGCCGCGTTCGGCGAGCTCGTCGTGCAGCGCCACGAGCCGATCCGCGGCGCTCACGTCGATGTCGGTGACGGGCTCGGCAGCCACCACGATGCGCGTGACCGGGCTCGCCGAGCGCGCGATCGCGGTGCGCAGATGCTCGCAGAAGATCTCGACGTTCGCATAGAAGAGCGGCGCATCCCAGCGGAACAGCACGAGCCCGGGCGTTTGCGCCGCGTCCGGATGCCGCGCGACGTCGTGATAGCCGCGCACGCCCTTCAGCCGGCCGAGCACCGCATCGTACGGATGCCAGGCCCGCCAGACGAACGACAGCAGCGACAGTGCGCTGGCGAGCAGAATGCCGGGCACGACACCCAGGCCGATCACGCCGGCAAAGCACAGCACCGAAATCAGGCATTCGCCGCGGCGCATCCGGTACAGCCGCACGACGCTGCGGACGTCGGCGATGCCGAATGTCGCGTAGATCACGACCGCGGCCAGCGCCGTGCGCGGAACGAACGTCAGCAGTGCCGGCGCGGCAATGAGCAGTATCGCGATGCACGCGGCCGCGACGAGATTCGTGACCTGGCTTTGCGCGCCGGCGGCGATCGCGACCGGCGTGCGCGACGCGCTGCTGCTGACCGCGCAACCCCGCGTCACGCCGGCCAGCAGATTGGCCGCGCCCAAGGCGATCAGTTCCTGGTTGCGGTCCGGCGTATCGCCCGCCCGTGCGGACAGCGCGCGCGACAGCATGCTGATGTCGGCGAACGACACCAGCGCGACAGCGATCGCGCCGGACGCGAGCCCGCTCACGTCGGCGAGCGAGACGACCGGAAGGTGCGGGGCAGGCATGCCGGCCGGCAATGCGCCGACGGTCGCGACGCCGTGCAAAGGCGCGAGGCGGGCGACGAGCGTAGCCGCCAGCACGGCGATCAATACGCCGGGCCGGCGCGGCATCGCGCGTTGCATCAGGAAGATGGCCGCCAGCACGGCGACGCCGAGCAGGCCGGCATCGACGGAAAAACGGCCGTCGACGAGCGCATGCGCGATGCGTGGCACGCTGGAAAACACATCGCCGCCCGATACGGGCATGCCTAATAGTTCAGGCAGCCGCCCAAGCGCGAGCGCGACCGCGATGCCGTTCAGGTAACCATACTGGATGGGGCGCGACAGCAGATCGGTGACGAAGCCGAGGCCGAGTGCGCCGAGCAGGATGCAGAGCGTTCCGGCCGACAGCGCCAGCGCGCCGGACAGCGCGATCGCGCGCTGCGGGTCGTGGTCGGCGAGCGGCGCGATGGCGCCCGCGATCAGTGCGGCGAGCGCGGAATCCGGGCCGAGGACGAGGATCCGGCTCGGGCCGAGCAGTGCATAGGCGAGCAACGCGGCGATCGACGCATAGAGCCCGGTGATGGCCGGCAGCCCCGCCGCCTGCGCATAGCTCATGCCGACCGGCACCAGTACGGCGGACAGTGCAAGGCCTGCGTACAGGTCGCGCGACAGCCACGCGCGCCGGTAATTCGCGAGCAGCGCGACGCCCGGGAGCATGCGGGCGATCCGTCCGGAACGGGGCCGGTTCATCGCGGCGCTCATCCGGGCGCAATCCAGGCGAAAGGCGGGGGGCGGTCCGGCAAGCGCGCGTTCATCGGGAGACAGTCGATATCGACAGGCGGACGAGGTGGACGAGTCGGGCGATACGAGCGTGGCCGTCGCGTCCAGTGCCGGGGCGACTCCATTGCGTCGCAATCCGGCGCAGCGTCACGACGCGGCCGTGCCGGGCAGGCGTCACGCGGCCTTGAGCATCGACAGCTGCAGCGCCTGGGCGAAGCGGGCCAGCGTGGCGATCGATCCCGTCACGCTTTCGTAGCGCTCGCGCCCGATCTGTCCGTCGAGTATCACGAGCATGCCGGCGTCGCGAGCGAGTGCGACGAGTGCCTGCTGATCGAGTGCGGCCGTGCGAGACGAATCGTCCGGGTCGGTGCGGGTGTCGGCGTGTGACATGGCGTCTCTCCTCGTGCCTGCGAACGGTATATTGCGCAACCGTTCTCGGTGATTTCAGTATCGTCGTCGCCACGGCGCGATTCAATCAGCGTTGCCCGAAGCTGCGGTAGGAATCGTGCAAATGCCGTCGGCGGATTCCTACACGGCGCGCCGCTTCGAAGCGGCACCGCAGCGTGCCGGCGCGCGTTCCCGACGCAGCGCATACCAGCTTCCGATCGCGTGCCAGATCTGCGCGGCGGATTCGCAATACGTGAACAGCTCCAGGTCGCGGCGGTCGATCATCCCTTCGTCCGCGAGAAACGGCAGGTCGACCGCGCGGCGCCAGTACGCCTCGCCGACGAGGATGACAGGCAACGGCGCGATCTTGCGCGTCTGCAGCAGCGTCAGCACTTCGAACAGTTCGTCGAACGTGCCGTAGCCGCCGGGGAAAAATACCGCCGCCTTCGCGCGCTCGAGCAGGTGCAGCTTGCGGATCGCGAAATAGTGAAACCGGAAGCAGAGATCCGGCGTGATGTACGGATTCGGCGCCTGTTCGCGCGGCAGCTCGATGTTGAAGCCGATGCTCGGCGCGCCGCGCTCGTAGGCGCCGCGGTTGGCGGCCTCCATGATGCCGGGGCCGCCGCCCGTCACGATCGCGAGCCGCGCGGCGCGCGTGCAGCGGTCGGCATGCGCGACGATGCGCCCGAACTCGCGCGCGACGCGGTAATACCCGCTGTGCTCGACGAGCCGGCTGGCGGCCGCGACGGCGCGCCGCCGGCCCGGGTCGTGCGGACGCTCGGCGAGCAGGCGATTCGCTTCGCCCAGCCGCGCATGTGCGGCCGCCGGCGCAACGATGCGCGTGCTGCCGTAGATCACGACGGCATGGCCGATGCGTTCGTTCTGCAGACGCTCCTCGGCTTTCCAGTAGTCGAGTTGCAGCCGGATGCCTCGCATGCTCGCGCGCTGCAGCAGCGCCGCATCCTCATCGGCAGGTGCGCAGTCCGGTCTTTTGGCGACGCGCCGCGAGCGACGCGGGATGCGTCGGCTACCGTCGTCGCCGACGACGGCATCGGACCGCGTGGCGGGCCGTTTGCCGCGCGCCTTCGCGATCGTCGCGACGTGCCGCGTCATGCCGGCGGGCACGCGTTTGGTCATGGTCGACATGAATGGACGGGACGCGCGCGGCTCACTGGCTCAACACCCATTGCACGAGTTGATGCGCGTCGTCGGGGGAAAGCGGCCCGCCGCGATCGATCGCCGACGGCATCGGCGTGTCGCCCCAGTGCACGCGGCCGCCGACGAGCAGCTTGCGTTCCAGTTCGGCGCCGGCATTCGGATCGCCGCGGTACCGCTCTGCAATCTCGTGGAATGACGGCCCGAGGAACGTCATGTCGGGTGTGTGGCAGAACATGCAGTGCTGCGCGTCGACGAGTTCGGTCGGTTCGGGCACGGCCGTCTGCGCGGCGGCCATGCCGGCCGTCGCGGCCATCGCGCAAAAGGCGACGCAACGCAGGATGTTCATGGTCGTTTCCTCGTCGAGATCAGGCGAAGGAGATCACTTCGTCGAGCGGGCGACGCGGGGAATGCGGCGTGTGCGGGCCGCGCCCGACGCGCAGCAGCAACTGCGGCTCGCCACGCAGCCCGAGCATGTGGCACAGGTGGGCGCGCAGCCCGGCCGTCTCGATCGGCTGGTTCAGGTACGACGCCGTATAACCGGCGCGCGTCGCGACGAGCAGGATCCGCTCCAGCGCCTGTCCTGCGGCGAGCCACGCTTCGCGATCGTCGCGCACGGTCGCGATGCACACGATCAACGGCGATGCGCCGACGAGCTGGTGATGCAGCGCGGCGAGCCCGTTGCCGAGATCGAAGGTCCGTACCGCCGTCGTCACGACCGGTGCCGCGAAATCGAGTAACGCCGGCACGCCGGCCGCGAATGCCGGCATCCCGTCCACGTGCCGGCGCGGATCGATCCAGCTCGCCAGCTCGCGCCGGAAGCGCGGGTCGGCGAACTGCTGGCGATCCGCCTCCGCAACGAGTTCTGCAACGCGCGCGCGGTGCGCGATCGAGTCGACGCACGCGATGTCGGCGCCTTCCGCGACGCCGGCCGCAATCAGCTCGCGCTGGAGATCCTCGGGCACGGGGCTCGATTCGAACGGCGCGCGTGTCGTGACGCGGTCCGGAATCGCATCGAACAACGTACCGAGCGATGCATCGGAATAGCCGTCGTCGCAGACCCGGACGAGCGCAAGGAGATCGGGATCGACTTCGGAAGGAAACGTGCTGATCGTGTGCGCGAGCCCGGCGTGATCGAGCGCGACCCGCAGATTGAGCAACGCCGCCCCGCAGCTGATGATCAGCTCGCGATCGAACGGATCGATCACGGGCAACGCGCGCACGCGGTCCGCGCAGACCGAAATCGTGGCGCCGTTGACCAGGAAGCGCCACGGCTGGGAATTGTGGCTGGACGGCGCCAGCACCGCGTAGCCCAGCAGCGACCGCAACTGCTGGTCGGGACGGGCGCTTGCGGCAAGCGGGGGAACGGATATCATTTGTTCATCTCCAGGTCGCCGCGCTGGCGGCGGAACACCACTTCATCGTGTCAGCAACCGTCCGGCGGCCGTTGACCCACATCAAGCGCCAGGCTCTCGGTGGTGCGCGCACGATGCGCAACGACTAGCCTTGGAAAGCAAAGCGCGCGACGACGGCCACGCGAGGAGGCGAACATGCTTGCGATGATGTTTGACGGCACGACACCGCATTTGCGCGAGGCGCACGTGCCGGCCCCGTCGCCCGCGGCTGGGCAGCTACTGATCGACGTACACGCCTGCGGCGTATGCCGGACCGATCTCCACGTCGTCGATGGCGAGCTCGCGCATCCGAAGCTGCCGCTCGTTCCCGGGCACGAGATCGTCGGAACGGTGCGCGTGCTCGGCGAAGGCGTGACGGGTTTCTCCGTCGGCGACCGGGTGGGCGTACCGTGGCTCGGCTCGACGTGCGGGCATTGCGCGTATTGCACATCCGGCCGCGAAAACCTGTGCGACAGCCCGGGATTCACCGGCTATACGATCGACGGCGGCTATGCCGAGTGCACCGTTGCCGATCATCGGTATTGCGTGCATCTGCCGCGGCGCTATTCCGACCTGGAGGCCGCGCCGCTGCTGTGCGCCGGGTTGATCGGTTATCGAACCTTGCGCATGGCGGGCGACGCTCGCCGCATCGGCATCTACGGTTTCGGCGCGGCGGCCCATCTCGTCGCGCAGGTCGCGCAGGGCGAAGGACGCAAGGTGTTTGCGTTGACCAGGCCCGGCGATGCCGTGGCGCAGCAGCTCGCGCTGTCGCTGGGCGCCGCATGGGCAGGCGGCAGCGACGAAGCGCCGCCCGAGCCACTCGATGCCGCGCTGATTTTCGCGCCGGTGGGCGCACTGGTGCCGGCCGCGCTCCGCGCGGTCGACAAAGGCGGGATCGTCGTGTGCGGCGGCATTCACATGAGCGACATCCCGGGCTTTCCGTACGCGTGGCTGTGGGGCGAGCGCCGCATCGCGTCGGTGGCCAACCTGACGCGTGCGGATGCCGTCGAATTCATGCGGATCGCCGCCGCGATGCCGCTGCGGGTCGAGACGGTGCGCTATGCGCTGACCGATGCGAACCGCGCACTCGACGATTTGCGCAGCGGCCGCGTGTCGGGTGCCGCCGTGCTGGGCATGCGCGGTTGATTCACGCGACGGATCGGCGGCGCGCTCAGATCTGCCGGAGTCCTTCCGGATCGACGATCCGGATCTGCTTGCCTTGCGCCGCGACGAGCCCCTTGCGCTGGAACTTCGACAGCATGCGGCTGACCGTTTCGAGCTTCATCCCGAGGAATTCGCCGATCTCGTCGCGCGTCATCCGCAGCACGAATTCAGCGGCCGAGTAACCGCGTGCCTTGAAGCGCGACGAAAGATTCAGCAGGAACGCGGCCACGCGCTGCTCGGCCGTCATCGTGCCGAGCAGCAGCATCTGGCAGGACTCGCGCACGATTTCGCCGCCCATCATCTGATACAAGTGGTGCTGCATCGGCCGCACTTCGCGGCACATCTGCTCGAGCTGGCCGAACGGGATGATGCAGACCGTGCTGTCCTCGAGCGCGATGGCGTCGCCGTTGTGGTGTCCGGTGGACACGCCGTCGAGCCCGAGCGACTCGCCGACGATCTGGAAGCCGGTGATCTGCTCGTCGCCGTCGCGATGCATCACGATGGTCTTGAACGACCCGGTTCTCACCGCATAGATGCTGTTGAACGTGTCGCCCGCGCGAAACAGCGTCTCGCCGCGCCTGATGTGGCGGGTCGTGCAGATCATCGCGTCGACGCGCACGAAATCGTCGGGAGAAAGATCGGGGGGCATGCACACGGTGCGCAATGCGCACGTCGAGCAGCGGGAGGCGGCGCGCTTGGGCTGGTCCAGCGGCGCGACGGGATGCAGCGGGATGAACGGGCGTAACGGCATGGCCGTCGAGACATCGGCATTGCTCTGCATGATCGGCTCCAATTCGTGGCGGCAGTGGCGAATCGCCGTCGGGCGGGATCGCGCTGGCTGTCGTACCGGCGGCCTCGGCTGTTGCCGCCTTTCTGATGGAAGCGCCGCACCGGACGGGCCGAGAGACCGGTACGCCGGTCTCGACGGTGATGCTGCCTTTGCTCCGGGAGGCACGCTGGGTTGTTTTTCTTGATGTGCAGTATGGACGTTGCGCGGCATCAATAAAATCAGCCGGAATTGAAGATGCGGTAGGTGACGTGGAAGTGCTGTAGGCCGATTCCTACAGGCGTGCGGTGTCTTGTCGCGATCGTTGCGGGTCGGGGAGCGCATGCCGCGGCAGCGCGACGGTAACCGGCGGTCCTGGCGCCGTCAGAGCGCGTCCGGGTCGTCGAACAGCTTGTGGCGCATCGCGTAGCGCACGAGTGCCGTGTCGTTCGGCAGTTGCATCTTTTCGAGGATCCGCGTCTTGTACGTGCTGACGGTCTTGACGCTGACGCAGAGCGCCTGCGCGATTTCGGAAATCGACTCGCCGGACGTCACGCGCCGGAAGACGTCGAACTCGCGGTCGGACAGGCGCTGGTGCGGCAGGAGATCGGTCGGTTCGTTCAGGCTCTGCGCGAATTGCTCGGCCATCGTCAGGCTGACATAGACGCCGCCGGCGGCGATCTTGGTGAGCGCGGCGACCAGTTCGGCGCTGGCGCTCTCCTTGGTCATGTAGCCGGACGCGCCGGCGCGGAACGCGCGCACCGCATATTGCTGCTCGGCATGCATCGTCAGCACGAGGATATGCAGTGCCGGCTTCTCGTCCTTGATCTGCTTGATGAGTTCGACGCCGTTTCGGCCGGGCATCGACAGGTCGAGCACGAGCACGTTCGCGTGCGTGTCGCGCACGAGCGCGATCGTCGACGCACTGTCCTGCGCTTCGCCGACGACGTCGAAACCGCTTGCGTTCCGCAGGATGTGCCGCAGGCCATCCCTGACGAGGGCGTGGTCGTCGGCGATGAGTACCCTGGTCATGGCAGCACATCTCCTTGCTGGATGGCGTGAAGCGGCAGCGCCACGGTGATCGTGAAGCCCGTTCCAGGCCGGTTGTCGATCGTCACCGTGCCGTCGAGCATGTGTGCGCGCTCGCGGATGCCGATCAGTCCGAACGACGGGCGGTCGTGCGCGTCATGGCCATTTTCCGGCGCGCCGTGACCATTGTCCGCGATGCGCAGCATGCAGTAGCCGTCCTCGACCTTCAAGGTGAGCGTCACGTGCGTCGCGTCGGCGTGCCGCGCAACATTGTTCAGCGCCTCTTGCACGATGCGGAACAGCGTGGTCGCGCCGGTACCGGTGAACGCGGTATCGACGGGGACGATGTCGCGGTCGACCGTGATCCTGTAGCGGCGCGTGAAATCGTTCGCCAGCCACTCGATCGCCGGGACGAGACCGAGGTCGTCGAGCATCACCGGCCGCAGATCGGCCGCGATGCGCCGAACCGACGCAACGGTCGAATCGATCAGGCGGTGCATGCCGCCCAACTGCTCGCGCACGCCGGTATTGGGGGCGACAACGCCCGCGAGCCCCAGTTCGACGGCGGACAAGTCCATCTTGAGCGCGGTGAGCCGCTGACCGAGGTCGTCGTGCAGTTCGCGCGCAATCCGCGTTTTCTCTTCCTCCCGCACGTTCTGCAGGTTGGCGGACAGGTCGCGCAGTTCCTCGCGCGACTGCTTGAGGGCGTTTTCCGCTCGCACCCGCTCGGTGACGTCGCGCAGCATGACCGTGTACAGCTTGCCGGTGCCGTCGCGGATCTGCGAGATCGACGCCTCGATCGGAAACTCGGTGTCATCGCCGCGCAAGCCGAACAGCACGCGTTGCCGCCCCATCTGGCGCTCCGACACACCGGTCACGCCGAATTGCTCGACGTGCCTCGAATGCGCGGCACGGAAGCGCTCGGGGATGAAGCGGGTGAGCGGCGCACCGACCGCGTCCATTGCGGAAACGCCGAATACGCGTTCGGCGGCCGGGTTGAAAATCACGATCGTCTGGTTTTCGTCGACGGTAATGATCGCCTCCATCGATGACCGGATGATGGCCATCATCCGGGCCTCGGTAGGCGGGCTATCGCTGCCGCGCATACCGGCGAGCGAGCGCATCGAGACGACCTGCCGCACGAGCGCGGCCAGGGTCAGCGTCAGCGCGACGCCGGCCAGCAGCACGGCCATCGCGGCACCGGACATGGCGGCACGCGACGCGCTGTAGCGCAGCGAGAGCGGCGTGCCGCCGAACGTCAGCGAATCGGTTCGCCTGAACGTATCGCGGACATCGGCGTCGTCGCCGCCGAAGCCGCCGGAATACACGGGAGCCGCCGGATCGTCGGCGATGATTTCCATGCGTAGCCGATCGAGCACGGACGAATCGACGAGACGATCGGGATTCAGCGACGCGTAAACATATCCGGTCGCGCGCTCGCGCCGGGGTTGGGACGACGGCAGGTCTTCAGCGCTCGCATAAATCGGCAAGTACAGCGTCAGCTCCGTACGGGCGAGCGTCGCATCGGTGCTGTCCTGGATCGCGTTCGCGGCGAGCCCGACCTTGCCGGTTTCCGCCGCGCGCCGCAGTGCCTGCCGGGTCGGCAGATCGTCGGCGGCGGCGCCCGGTTCGATTCTTCCGAGGCTGCGGACGGGGGATTGCAAGCCCTCCAGATCGAGACTGGCGAGATAGCCGCGCCACGCCGACCCCGATTGCGGCGCGGCCAGTGACGACGCGAAGCCGCGCGCGCCGCGCAATACGGCAGCCGCGCCGAGGAGGCTGCGCCTGAGGTCGGCGGTCGCGAGCGTCGCGGTTTGCTCGAACTTTGCCTGGGCGGCTTGCCGGGCCCCGTTCTGCAGTGACCGGGACGCCGCAAACGTTGCAGTCAGGCCAAGCGCCAGCGTCAGCAGCGCGGCCGCGGCTGCATGGCGGGCTTGCCGGGCCCGGTGCGGAACCGGCCCGGCCTTGAAGGAGGACGCATTCACTGTCATTGCCGTTCATCCTGACGGATTTCGCCGGCGGCTGGCGGGCGGCGGGCCGGGCGCAAGGCACGAAGAGCGGGGCGGGCCGGAACTGCGATGTCGCCGGAAATTGTGCGCGTTTTGCCGGCGTTCGCCAATCGGGACTGCTGCGTACGGGCGGCGCCTTGCGGGCTTGACCGGCGTCAACGGAACGATGGCCGGCGGGCGCAGACTGGCTCTGCGAATCGACCGAAACCGGACGACGGCAGGGAGGCATCATGTACCAAAGGATCTTCGCGGCACTCGACGGCAGCCGCAGTGCGCGGCTCGCGCTCGACGAGGCGATTTCGCTCGCGCTCGAGTCGGGCAGCCTGGTCATCGCCATGTGCGTGGTATCGGATGCGCCGCGGCTGGCCGACGTCGACAGCGGCTATATCGACCAGCGCGACCCGGCCGGACTGGACGCGGACCAGGCCGCGATCGCGGTCGCGGACGCGGAAACGGCGTTTCAGCTGTCCGGCGTGCGCGGCATCGCGCAAACGATCGAGGCGTGCGGCGAGGACGTTTCGGACGTGCTGGCGCGAGCCGCCGCCGAATGCGATGCGGACCTGATCGTGATGGGCACGCATGGTCGCCGCGGCGTGCGCCGTGCGTTGCTCGGCAGCGTCGCCGAATCGCTGGTGCGCATCGCGGACCGGCCGGTGCTGGTCGTACGGGAGGGGCCGGGCGCGTGCGCCGGCATGTTGTGACGGTCGTGACTGCGGGGCATCGCAAGAAGCGGGCAGCCGCACGCGGCTACCCGCTTCTTGCGCTCACTCAGTGAGACAGCAGGACCGGCACCGTCATCGTCTCGAGGATCGTGCGCGTCGCGCCGCCCAGCACGCGCTCGTGCATGCGTGCATGACTGTACAGCCCCATCACCAGCAGGTCCGCGTGCAGGTCGGTCACCCGGTTCAGCAGCGTCGCCCCCACGCTGGTCGACCGTTCGCGCGGCGTAGTCGAGAACGACGCGCGAATGCCGTGCCGTTCGAGATACGCGGCGACATCGACGCCCGCCGGCGTCTTGTCCGGATCGGGATGCCCGCGGGAGACCGTCTCGACGTTGACGAAACGTGCGCGGGCGAGCAGCGGCAGCGCATCGGCCACCACGCGTGCGGCTTCGCGTCCGCCGTCCCAGCCGATCAGCACGTTCTCGCCAAGCGTTCGCACGTCGCCCGCGTAGGGCACGACGAGCGCCGGGCGTCCGCTGCCCATCACGACATCCTCGACGAAATGGCGAGCCACGTAGGTCGTGCGGTCGTCCGGATCCTCCTGGCCGAGCACCAGCAGATCGGCGTGGCGCGCATGCAGGGTCGCTGCGGCGGTCGCTTCGCCGGTCGGCGCCTGCCATTCGACGCTGCGTCCGGCGCGTTCGGCGGCCGTCAGGAATCGTTCTTCCGCTTCCTTGCGCCGCTGGTCGCACAGGCGTTCGTAGACGGCCAGCTTCAGCGGTTCGTCAGGGCGCCGCAACGGTTCGAACAGATCCTGGCAAACCACGTACAGACCGATCAGGTGCGCGTTCCAGCGCCCGGCGAGTTCGAGCGCGAGATCGACGCGCGTCGCGCAGCGCGCGCTGTCGTCGAGATGGACGAGCAGGGTCTTGTAGTTCATGACGGCTCCTTTTCGGTCGATGCCGCGGTGGGCTCGGCGGCGGACGCCTTCGCGGCGCAGCTCGCCGGAATCATCAGGACCGGGCACGTGGCATGCCGCAGCACGCGCTCGGCCACGCTGCCGAGGAAGAGCCGCTGAAAACCGCGCCGGCCGTGCGTGCCCATCACGATCAGGTCGGCGCCGATCTCGCCGGCGAGGCTCACGATCCGTTGCGCGACGTCTTCACCCGCCGGCGCGACGTTGGAGATCTGCGGCGTGCCGGCCACGTCGCGTGCCTTCATGCGCCTCGCCGCGTCCTCCGTGACGCGCAGCCCTTCCTCGCGGAATGCATCGATCAGGATCGACGGATCGTAGCCGTACGTGTCGTAGGCCGGCACCAGGAAGTCGACGACGTAGACCGGCGTCAGCCGCGCACCCGTCTCCGACGCGAGGTTCAGCGCGGCGTCGAGTGCGCGGGACGACGTTTCGCTGCCGTCGAGCGCAACCAGAATGTTCGAGTACATGGCGTTTCCCTTGAACGGATGGTGATGGAATCATCTTCGGCGCGTGTGCGCCGATTGCGCTGATCTGGATCAACCGTCGCGGTTGCCGCGCAGCACGCGCACCGCGGCGCGCGCCGCGACCCAGGCTTCGTTGGCTGGCTCGACGACCACCGTGACCGCGCTCGACGCGGACGACACGACATGCGCATGGGCGGCATTCGCGCACGGGTCGAGCTCGATGCCGAGCCAGCCGAGCGACGCGCAGATCCGCTCGCGCAATGGCGCCGAGTGTTCGCCGATGCCGGCCGTGAAGACCAGCATGTCGAGGCCGCCGAGCAACGCGGCAAGCGCACCCGCTTCACGCACGATGCGATGGACGTACAGCGCGAGCGCATCGCGGGCCGGTGCGTCGCCGGCCGCTTCGCACGCGAGCAGGACACGCGGATCGCCCGACGTACCGGAGACGCCCTTGAGCCCCGACTCGTGATAGAGCAGGTTTCCCAGTGCGTCGCCCGACAGCTGCCCCGCTTCGAGCAGGTGCAGGACGACGCCGGGATCGAGCGTTCCGCAGCGCGTGCTCATCATCAATCCGTCGAGTGCCGAGAAGCCCATCGTCGTCGCGACGCTGCGGCAATCGCGCAGCGCGCACAGGCTCGCGCCGCTGCCGAGATGCGCGGCGATCACGCGGCCGTGCGCGCGCGCGCCGAACGACTCGTCGAGCGCGACGGCGAGATATTCGTACGACAGGCCATGGAACCCGTAGCGACGCACGCCCCGGTCGAACCATGCATGCGGCAACGGCAGCAGTTGCTCGACGCGCGGCAGCGTGCGATGAAACGCCGTGTCGAACACGGCGATTTGCGGGACGTCCGGGAACGCGTCGCGCAGCGCGTCGATCGCGTCCAGGCTGTGCGGCTGATGCAACGGCGCCAGCGGCGTCAGCGTGCGCAGCGCATTCAGCACGGCATCGTCGACGACCAGCGGCTCCGCGTACCGCGCGCCGCCGTGCACGACGCGATGCGCGATCGCGCCCAGCGCGATGTGCGGCAACTGCTCCCGGATCCACGTCGCGATCCGGGCGAGCACGGCACGGTAGGGATCGCCTGCGACCAGCGGCAGCGCGCCGTCCGGTTCCGCATCGAAGCGGATCGACACGTTGTTGCCGCTCCCGGTCGCTTCACCTTCGTGCAGCGGCCGCCGCTCGGGATCGCCGTGCGGCGGGTACGCGAAGACCGCGAACTTCACGCTCGACGAACCGGCATTGACGACGAGGAGCGCGAGCGTACGCATCGGCCGGTTCAGTGCGACATCAGCACCGGCATCGTCATCGACGCCAGCACCGTGCGCGTGGCGCCGCCCATCACCAGCTCGCGCCAGCGCGGATGGCCGTAGGCGCCCATCACGAGCAGGTCGGAACCCGTTTCATAGGCACGCGACAGCAACGTGTCGCCCACCGCCGGGCCGGTGCCGGTGTCGATGTCGAGCACGGTCACGTCGTGTGCGTGGCGCGCCAGCATCAGCGCGGCATCGGCGGCCGGAATGTGCAGGGTCGCCGCTTGCGAATCGCCGTCGACCACGGCGGCGACCGTCGTCCGCTTCGCGTGCGCGAGAAAGGGAATCGCATCGTGCGCGGCGCGCGTGGCTTCCCGGCTGCCGTCCCAAGCGACGAACACCCGTTCACCGATCGACGGGAATTCCCCCGTGTACGGCAAGAACAGCACAGGGCGTCCGGCGGACAACACGAGGTTCTCGGTGAACTGGTCGTCGATGTAGGTTTCGGGATCGTTCGGGTCGCTCTGCCCGGCGATCACGAGGTCGGCAAGACGTGCGGCGCGCGGCACGGCCGCATTGGCGCGCTCGTCCGCGTGAACCCACGCGGCACGCACTTTCGCGCGAGCGGTTTCCGCATGGAACAGGCGTTCCAGCGCGGCGCGCCGTTCGTCGCGCTGTTCGCGGTGCGCGCGGAAATAATCGGCGGAGCCGGCCATCACGTAGAACGAATGCGGTTCCGGCGTGTAGACCGCGAACAGGCCCGTCAGATGCGCACCGAAGCGCCGGGCGAGGCGCAACGCGAACTCGAGTCGCGAATGCGCTCGCTCGCTCGTATCGAGGTGCACGACCATGCTCTTGTAGCTCATCGGAATCGCTCCATCGACGGGTGATCCGCCAGTGCAATCCAGTCTACGAAGCAGGCAATCCGCGCGCTTGACTCAGATCAACGGCGCTCGTGCGCCGCGGCCGCACAGTGAAACGGTCGCGATGCCGATGCGTGGCATGCGGCACGACGCGGGATGTCGACCCATTGACCGGATCGAAAGAGGAAAGCCGATGAGCACGTACGCTTTGACGACACCGAATGACGTTTGCCGCGCGGGCTGCGATCTCGCGTTGCGCATGGTCGCGCTGAACCGCGACTGGCAGCATGAATGGCATGCGCTGGCAGGGCGGCGCATCGAGCGGGACCGCGACACGGTGAGCCGGCTGCAGCAGGCGCTTGCGGAAACGCGCGCGTGGACGGCTTTCGGCGAGGCAACGCGGCAGGTGATGCACGATCATGCGATCGCGAGCATCGCGATCTGGCAGGATGCCGCCGGGATATGCATGCGTGCGCAATACGAGAGCGCCGGCGCGTGGCGTAGCTGGTTGCGCGAATACGGCGCCGGTGCGCTGACGCGTTATCAGACCGGCTGGTTGCCCGATCCGGGACGACTGGCCATGGTCAACGAAGCCAGCATGCCGTGGGCCGAGTGGATGGCGGCACTGGAGCGCGGGATCGAGGACGCGACCGGCGCGAACGACGAATCGCCGGTTTCCGCCCGGCGCCTGAACGGCGTCGCCGACGCACGGGAGCGCGACCATGTGCGCTGAACGTGTCGCGTTCGTCACCGGCGGAATGGGCGGGCTCGGCGCCGCGATCGGCCGTCGCCTGCACGATGCCGGCATGACGGTGGCGGTGTCGCATACGGAACGCAACGACCACGTCGCGACGTGGCTCACGCACGAACGCGAGGCGGGCCGGACCTTCCATGCGTTCGAGGTCGACGTCGCCGACTACGATTCGTGCCAGCATTGCGCGGCGCGCGTGCTGACCGAGTTCGGGCGCGTGGACGTGCTGGTCAACAACGCCGGCATCACGCACGACGCCACCTTCGTGAAGATGACCAAGAGCATGTGGGATGCGGTGTTGCGCACCAACCTCGACGGCATGTTCAACATGACGAAGCCGTTCGTGCCGGGCATGATCGAAGCCGGCTTCGGGCGGATCGTGAACATCGGCTCGGTGAACGGTTCGCGCGGCGCATACGGGCAGGCGAACTACGCGGCGGCGAAGGCCGGCATCCATGGCTTCACGAAGGCGCTGGCACTCGAGCTTGCGCGCCACGGCGTGACGGTCAACACGGTCGCGCCCGGCTACCTCGCCACCGCGATGCTCGAATCGGTGCCGAAGACGGTGCTCGACACGAAGATCCTGCCGCAGATTCCGGTCGGCCGACTGGGCGATCCCGACGAAATCGCAGCGCTCGTCGCGTTCCTGTGTTCCGACGCGGGGGCTTTCGCGACCGGCGCGGAATTCGACGTCAACGGCGGAATGCACATGAGATGAAAGCATCCGCGATGCGCGCGCCGATCGGGCGCGAATCGATGCGGCCGCCGGGTACCGAGGAACCGGCGCCGAGCGCGGCCGAATGTGCGCAAGCCGGTACGCCGCCCGCCGAACTTTCGATGGAGGAACCGCGATGAAAGCACTCGTTTACCACGGCCCCGGGCGCAAGGCGCTCGAGCAGCGGCCCAAACCGGAACTGCAATCACCGACCGACGCGATCGTCAGGGTGACGCGCACGACGATCTGCGGCACCGACCTGCACATCCTCAAGGGCGACGTGCCGACGTGCGAACCCGGCCGCATTCTCGGCCACGAGGGCGTGGGCATCGTCGAGCAGGTCGGCGCCGCGGTCGACGCGCTGACGCCGGGCGATCACGTGCTGATTTCGTGCATTTCGTCGTGCGGCCGCTGCGAGTACTGCCGCCGCGGACTGTATTCACATTGCACGACCGGCGGCTGGATTCTCGGCAACCGGATCGACGGCACGCAAGCCGAGTACGTGCGCATCCCGCATGCGCAGACCAGCCTGTACCGGATTCCGCCCGAAGCGGACGAGGACGCGCTCGTGATGCTGTCCGACATTCTGCCGACCGGATTCGAATGCGGCGTGCTGAACGGCAAGGTGCAGCCGGGCTGCTCGGTCGCGATCGTCGGGGCAGGGCCGATCGGGCTGGCCGCGTTGCTGACCGCGCAGTTCTACTCGCCCGCGCGGATCGTCATGATCGACCCGGACAGCAACCGGCTCGAGATCGCACGGCACTTCGGCGCGACCGACTGCTTCGACGGCAGCACCGGCGACCCTGTGGCGGAAGTGATGAAGCTGACCGACGGCGTCGGCGTGGATTGCGCGATCGAGGCGGTCGGCATTCCGGCGACGTTCGAGATGTGCACGTCGCTGGTCGCACCGGGCGGCGTGGTCGCGAACATCGGCGTACATGGCGTCAAGGCCGACCTGCACCTCGAGAAACTGTGGGATCGCAACATCTCGATCACGACGCGGCTCGTCGACACGGTCAGCACGCCGATGCTGCTGAAGACCGTGCGCGCCGGGCGCCTCGATCCGACGCGCCTGATCACGCACCGGTTCTCGCTCGACGACGTGGAAGGCGCGTACGACACGTTCGGGCGCGCCGCGCAGACCCATGCGTTGAAGGTGATCATCGAAGTCGGCTGACGCGCCTGGCGGCGCGTGACGGGAGCCGGCATCATCTGCTTTCCGTCACGCGCGTCCGGCGTTTCACCGGCATCGCCGTCAGGTCGGTCAGGACGACAGCGCTGCTGGCTCCTGCGTGCCGCCGGCTTCGACTTCGTCCAGATCGACGCACTGCTCGTAAGTCGGCACCTCGCACGGCCAATGCAGGGTCTCCGAAATACGTCGGCGCAATGCATCCGCGGCGGCGGGTTCGCCATGCGTGACGAAGGTCCGGACAGGTGCGCACTGCATCGTGCCGAGCCACCTGAGTATCTCTTCGTAGTCCGCATGGGCCGACAGCGTCGTGATCGACTCGACCTGCGCGCGCACGCGGACGTATTCGCCGTGAATCTTCACCGTCGGCTCGTGTGCGGCCAGCGCCGCGCCGCGCGTGCCGGCGGCCTGGTAGCCGACCAGCGCGATCGTGTTGCGCGCATCGGGCGCATAGCGGGCCAGGTGATGCAGCACGCGCCCGCCCGTTGCCATCCCGCTGCCGGCGATGATGACCATCGGGCCATGATGCTCGGCAATCGCCTTCGACTGCTCCACCGAGCGGATCATCGTCGCCGCGTGGCCGAGCGCGTTCGCTTCGGATACGGTCAGCCGGTGTTCGAGGATATGGTGCCGATAGATCTCCGTCACGTCCGTCGCCATCGGGCTGTCGAGGAATACCGGGACGCGCCCCATGCGGCCGGACGCCTTCAGCCGCGCGATGTAGTGCAGGATTTCCTGGGCGCGGCCGACGGTGAAGCAGGGCATCACGACGACCCCGCCTCGTGCGAAGGTCTTGTCGAACAGCGCGGCCAGTTCGTTCTCGGGGTCCGACGCCGGGTGCAGCCGGTCGCCGTATGTCGATTCGACCACGAGGTAATCCGCATGCGCGGGCGGCCGCGGCGGCTGCATGACCGGGTCGTGATACCGGCCGAGGTCGCCGGAGAACGCGAGCACCTTGTGATCCCAGTGCATCACGACGCTCGCCGCACCGAGGATATGCCCGGCCGGCAGCAGTCGGAACGCCAGGCCGCCGCCCAGCGCGGTGCATTCGTCGAACGCGACGGGCTTCAGCAGGTGCAGTGCGCGCTGCGCGTCGTCCAGCGTGTAAAGCGGCTGCGCGGGATGATGCTTCGAGTAGCCGTGCCGGTTCGCGAAGTCGGCCTCCTCTTCCTGCAGCCGCGCGCTGTCGCGCAGCATGATGTCGCAGAGTTCGGCCGTGGCCGCCGTGCAGTACACCGGGCCGCGATAACCTTCGCGCACCAGCACCGGGAGATAGCCGGTGTGATCGATATGCGCGTGCGTGAGCACGACCGCGTCCAGCGTGTCGGGCGCGAGCGGCAGCGGATGCCAGTTGCGCAGCCGCAGGTTCTTCGTCCCCTGGAACAGGCCGCAATCGACGAGCACGCGCCGGCCGCCGTGCTCGACCAGATACTTCGAGCCGGTCACGGTTTCGGTCGCACCGAGAAAAGTCAGTTTCATGGATCGCCTCACCGGGAGTCGAGAGAGCAGTGAGTCGATTACATCCCCAACGCGCGCGCGGCGGTTGACCGAAATCAGGAATTGCCGGATTCCCCGACGGCGCGCGGTTTGACGACGATCAACCTTCGGCCCCCGCGGCGGCAGGATAGTGATTCCGTGCGCGGATGCGGTGTCGTGTCGTGACCCCGTTATCCGTGCATGCCGTACGCGCGATGCGTACCGGTTTCACGAGCCTTTCGGGATGAACTCATCATGACGTTGATCGCCAATCTGGATGGGGCCGGGCCGCTCTACCGGCTGTGTTTCGTCCGCTCGCCCTGGGCGTGGTTTACCTGCTTGCCGCTCGACGAGCAATGCGGCGAGCGCTGGGCGGACGTGCCGTACCAGAACGCCGCGAAACCGCCATACAGCGATTCGCGCGCGCAATTGCTCCGGGTCGCGTTCGATGCGCCGCGCCTGTTGCCGCCCGAGGCCGGACGGCACGGGCGCGCGTGGAGCGTCCAGCAGATCAACCGCGGCGCGACGCCGTGGCTGCGCAGCGAGGATTTCGTCGACGCGACGACGCTGACCGTTCCGGCGGGGACGACGCTTGCCGCGTTCGTCGAGAAGATCGAGGCCGCCGGCGGCACCGTCTACGGCCCGCTCGGCTGGGCGGAACTGCCGCCCTGGCAGCGGCCCGGCATCGTCGCGCAAACGGGCTGAACGCGGCGCAATGCCTGCGCGGCGCGCTTGTCGGTGCGCCTGTCTGCCCGCTCGTCAGCCCGCGTCGCCCCAGCCGCCGCCGAGTGCGACGTAGAACGCGACCGTGTCCTGCAGGCGCTGCGCGACGGCCTGCAGCCACGCAATCCGCGCCTGATGGTATTGCACGTCGGCGACCAGCAACTGGACGTAGCCCGCGATACCCGCGTCGTAGCCAGCCTGCGTCAGCTTCAGCGCATCGCGGGCCGCGGCCATCGCGCGGGCCTGCGCGTCGAGCGCCGTCGCGTCGTTGGCGAGCGCGCGCAACGTGTCGGCCACTTGCGAGAACGCCGACAGGACGACCTGCCGGTAGCTCGCATCGGCTTCGTCGTACGCGTCTTGCGCGGCGCGCCGCTGGTTCAGCAGCGTGCCGCCGTGAAACAGCGGCGCGGTCAGCCCGGCGCCGACACTCCACGCGCGGCCGGCCGGCGCGAACAGCTGGCCGGCGACGATGCTGTCGAATCCGCCCGATGCGGACAGCGTGAGGTTCGGGTAGAGCGCGGCCGTCGCGACGCCGACCTGCGCGCTGGCGACGTGCAGCTGGGCTTGCGCCTGCAGGATGTCGGGGCGGCGACGCACCAGCGACGACGGCGCCGTATCGGGCAGGCTGGCGGGCAGTGCGATCCCGTCGAGCGACAGGTCCGGCGTCTGCCAGTCGACCGGGTAGCGGCCGGCCAATAGCGCAAGCAGGTCGTCGGCCTGCGCGCGCTTCTGGTCGAGCGCGGGCAGTGTCGCTTCGAGCGACGCGCGCTGCGATTCGAGCGTGAGGACGGCGATGTAGGCCGCCGCGCCGGCCGTCACCTGCGCATGCGTCAGACGAATTTGCTCGTCGAGCAGTGCGATCATTTCGCGCGTGGCTGCGGCTTCGTCGCGATAGGCGGCGCGCGCGACCATCGTGTTGACGACGTTGGCGGTCAGCATCAGGTACGCGCCCGCCAGCGCCTGGCGCTGCGCATCGACGTCGGCCGCCAGCGCTTCGACCTGGCGCCGTTCGCCGCCCCACAGATCGAGCGTATAGCTGACCGTCGCGGACAGCGTGAACAGGTTGAAGATCGATGGCGGCAATGCCTGGCCCGTGCGCAGCGGCGCATAACGCTGGCGCGCCGCACCGGCCTGTGCATCCATCTGCGGGAAGAAGATGCCCTGGCCGGCCCGCAGTGCGTGCTCGCTGCGCCGCAGCGTCGCCTCGGCGAGATCGAGCGTCGGGCTGCCAGTCAGGGCTGCGTCGACGGTCGAGTCGATCGCGCGGCTGCCGAAGCGCGTCCACCAGTCGCGCGTGAGCGCCGTATCCGCCGACAATGCCTGCGTCCGGCCGTCGCCGCGCCAGGGGCCGGACGCCGCGCGCGGATCGTCGGGCGGCACGAAGCGCGCGACGCGCGGCGCGGGCGGCGGGACGAAGTCCGGCCCGACCGTGCATCCCGCGAGCAGTGCGGCGATGACCAGCGCACCCGCCCGGCGGCGCGGCGCATGCGCGCGATGGGTGCCGTTATTTGCCTGCGACGTACACATCGACGATCTGCCCGGGAAACAGCCGCACATTCCTGTTCGGCACGATACGGAAAATGACCGGCAGCACGCGCACGTCGACGCGTTCGGTGCGCTGGTCGGACAGCTCGATCTTCGGCGTGACGTACGGCTGCACGCGGATGAACTGGAGATCGGCCTCGACCGAGGTGCCGCGCACGAACATGTGGGCCTTCAGCGCATGCAGGTCGGGCAGCTGGTGGATCAGGATTTCGTCGATGTAGCAGCGCACCTGCAGGCGGTCGACCGGCGTGCCGAGCACCGCGACGGGCGTATTGCCCTGCGTGTAGGTGTCGTAGAGCCCCTGCGAGGTCAGGTACGAGCCGAGCGCCGCGTTCATGGCCAGGACCGTGCCGTCCGCCGGCGCGCGCAGCGTGTAGCGGGCGAGTAGCGCAGCCGCCGCGTCGGCCGCGCGCCGCAGTGCGATGGCCTGTGCTTCCTGATTGCGCACGTCGTAGCTCCACGCGCCGGCTTTCGTCAGACGATACTGCCGCATCACGACATCGAGGTTGGCCGTCGCGACGCGCACCGCGTTCGCGGCCGTGTCGAGCGCGTCGCGGCTGACGGCTTTCGGATCGATGTCGTACGCGTGCCGCTGCTTGTCGTACTGATCCTGTGCGAGCTTCAGGCTCGCCTGCGCGGCCGTCGTCTGCGCACTGGCCACGTCGAGGACCTCGCGACGCGGCTGCGCCTTCAGTTCGTCGAGCAGCGCGTCTGCCGCGTCCGCCTGTGCCGCGAGCTGGGCGGCGGTGGCGCGCTGCACCGAGTCGTCGATCGTCAGTAGCGCGTCGCCGGCCTTCACCGGGTCGCCGTCGTGCACGATGATGCGCGTCACCGCGCCCGACACGTCCGGATAGACGTTCACGTTCGCACCAGCCGGCTGCTCGCTCTCGACGATCCCGTTCGCATAGACGCCGCGCGCGTACGGATTCGCGGCCGGCTTGAATACCGGCGGCTGCGGCGGTTCCTGACGACTGTAAACCCATGCGGCCACAAGGCTTGCCAGGAAACCGAGCAGGGCCGCCACGAACACGAGCCGGTGTTTCATCGCGCACCTCCGCGCTCGATTCCGTCGAGCTGGCCGTCTTCCATCCGCAGGATGCGGTCCGCGTATTCGAAGATCCGCGCGTCGTGCGTGACGATCACGATGCAGCGCGTGTCGTTCAGCACCTTGTGCTTGACGAAGTCGATGATCATGCGGCCCGTGTCGCCGTCGAGCGACGCGGTCGGTTCGTCGAGGATCAGCAGGTCGGGCTGGCTGACGATCGCGCGCGCGATCGCGACACGCTGCTGTTCGCCGCCGGACAGCTTGACGGGCGGCAGTTGCGCGCGGTTCCCGAGCCCGACGACGTCGAGATACTCGAGCGCCTCCTTCATCGCGTCGTCCCACGGCCGGCGCTTCAGGATCAGCGGGATCGCGACGTTCTCCGCGGTCGTGAGCCGCGGGAACAGGTGATAGTCCTGGAACACGAAGCCGATCCGGTTCAGCCGGAAATCGGCGATCGCGTCGTTCGGCTGCGCCCACAGGTCGACGCCGTCGATCGCCACCGAGCCCGATTCCGGGCGCAGGATGCCGGAGATCACGCTGAGCAGCGTCGTCTTGCCGCTGCCGGACGGGCCGACGATCAGCAGCATCTCGCCGAAGTTCGCCTGCATCGACACGTCGCGCAACGCCTGCGTGCGCGCGTCGCCTTCGCCGAACCATTTGCTGACGCCGCGGGCGTCGATCGCGATGCCGGCCATCGTCATCCCCGGAAGATGTCGAACGGCTCGATGCGCAGCACGCGCCGCACGCCGAGATAACTCGAGATCGTCGCGATCACGACCACCATGCCGAACGCGAGCGACAGGTTGCCATACGTGATGAGCGCCGCATAGTCGGGAATCTGCAGTTTCGCGAGACTGATCATCAGCACGCACAGCCCGACGCCGATGCCGTAGCCCGTCAGCGCGGTGAACGTCGCCTGGAACAGGATCATCGCGACCAGCTCGTGGCTCTTCGCGCCGATTGCCTTCAGCGCGCCGAACTTGTCCAGATTCTCGAGGATGAACGCATAGAACGTCTGGCCTGAAATCGACAGCCCGATCACGAAGCTGATGATCGTCATCAGCATGATGTTGGTGCCGAGCCCGGTTTCGTACTTGTAGAAGCGCGCGATCTGCGCGATGAATTCGTCGCGCGTGTACGCGCGATAGCCGAGCGAATTCACCACTGCCTTGATGTGAGCAATGTCCGCATCCGACTTCGGCTCGACGAGGATGTAAGAGGTCGTGAAGCGCGGCGACGGGATGTACTGGATCGCGCGGGCGTACGTGGTGTAGAGCGTCGGCGTGCCGAACAGGCCGCTGGCTGCCACCTTCGCGATGCCGACGATCACGCCGCGGTGGTCGTTCAGCTCGAAATCGGTGCCGACCGACGGATTCTCGAGCTTCGGAAACTCCGGATCCTGAATCGCGATGAAGCCGTTTTCCGCATAGATGTCCTCGATGCGGCCCTGCAGCATCGTCGGCCGGCCGAGCAGGCTGGCGTCGTCGAGGCCGACGACCGTCACGGCCTGGTAGGTGCCGGAGCGCAGTTTCACGAGCGCGGCGCCGGAGTAGAGCGGCACCGCGTACTTGACGCCGTCGATGCTGCGCACCGCATCGAGCACGTAGTCGGGCATGCCGATGCTGTTCGCGATCGTCTTCACGGCCGGGTCCATCACCCAGACCTTCGCGCCGATATTGATGACCGACGCCGACGACTTGTTCAGGATGCCGGCGAACAGCGAGGTCATCTCGATCATCAGCAGCACCGAGAACGTGATGCCGACGGTCAGCGCGGTGAATTTCGCGCTGTCGTTGACGAGCAGCTTGAAGGCGAGTTTCAGGATGCCGTTCATGGTGGCGAGTGCGGGGGTGTCGCAGGCGTCACGGGCGGTCGCCCGGCCCGGGATTCAGCAGCACGACGAACGCGATGATGCTCGAGATCAGCGTGGCGATCGAGTACCGGAACACCTGCTCGTCGAACAGCATCCCGTGCACGATGCCGACCAGCGAGGCCAGCGCGATGAACACGCTGAGCGTCGCAAGGACGATTCGGTACTGTTTGCGGATCATGACGGTCTCCCGGGGCGGGGTTGTCGCTACCCCTGTCGTCATGATCGCGTTGCGCGCCGTTGCACCGTTGATCTGTATCAACGGACAAAATCGGCCGCGGCACGGTCGACATGCATCGTGCCGGTACGCCGTCGATTGATCCTCGTCAAGCCGCCGCCGTCGCTGTGCGCGATGCTGGCTGCAGTGCGGCACGCATCCGATCGCAAGTTTCGCGACCGGCACCGGCCGACGGGAGACCGACATGAAATCCGATGCAGCACTCAAGCAGGACGTCGAGCAGGCGCTGTTCTGGAATCCGGCGATCGACGCGCGCCGGATCGACGTCGATGTCCGCGACCGGATCGTGACGTTGCGCGGCACGGTCGACAGTTGGGCACAGAAGCTCGAGGCGCAGAAAACGGCGCTGCACGTCGCGGACGCGCGCGCACTGGTGCTCGAGCTGAGCGTGACCCCGCCCGAGAACGCCTGCGCGGACCAGGAGCTGGCAATCGCCATCACGTTCGCGCTCGGCTGGCAGGAGGCGTTGCGCGATCACGCGATCCGCGTCGAGGTCGATCACGGCTGCGTGACGCTCGACGGCGAGGTCGATCATGCGTTCCAGAGCCGCGCGGCGGAAGCCATGGTGAGCCGGATGATCGGCGTCGTCGGCGTGGCGAACCGCATCCGGGTGCGTGCGGACCACACGGTGCCGGACGTCGGCACCCGGATCGCCGAAGCGCTCGCGCGTCGCGTGCAGCGCGAATCCGCGGGAATTTCGATCGAAGCGGCCGACGGCATCGTCACGTTGACGGGTACGGTCGCCTCGCTGGCCGAACGGCGTGCCGCGTGCGGTGCGGCGAGGTCGGTGAGGGGCGTCCGGGAGGTCATCGACCGGTTGACCGTTGCGTGAGCGGCTTGCTCGTACCACCCACTACCAGGAGAAGCAGCGATGAATCGTTCACATACCGGCCCCGGCCGAAACTTTCTGCGTCGCGACAAGCGCATGCAGCCGCATACGAAGGACAGTTATCGGGATCCGAAGCGGCCGAAAGGCGACCGGATCTGCGAAGGCTGCGGCGCACTCTGTGACGCCGGCCGCTGGACCTGGTACGCGACGCAGCTCGACCGTCGACAGCTCGAATGCCCGGCCTGCAAGCGCATGCGGGAAAACGCGCCGGCGGGCGAACTGGTGTTGCGCGGCGCGTACCTGCACGCACACCGTTCAGCAATTCTCGATCTGCTGGAGCGTCAGGCCGCTCTGGAGAAGAGCGAGCATGCACTCGAACGCGTCATGGAGATCGATAAATCCGAGGAATCGCTCGTCGTTCGAACGACGGGCGTGCATATGGTCCGGCGCCTGGCTCAAGCGTTGCTGCATGCGCATCACGGCCATCTCGCGATCAACTATCGCGACGGCGAGGACGTGCTGCGGGCGCACTGGACGCGCGACGATGTGTGAGCGCGCGGTTGCCGCCCGGACGGGCCCGACCTCATGAAAAAGTCATTCGACTACTCCGGACTGTTGATCCCGATCGCGTTCGCCGTGCTGGTGGCGATTCAGTTGCTGATGTATCAGCCGGCCGCGACGTCGATTTCCTACAGTGATTTTCATCACCTGGTGGACGCACGGCTCGTCGACGATCTCGAGATCGGCCAGTCGTCGATCTCGGGCACGCTGCGCATGCCGGAAGCGGGCGCAGCGCTGCCCGCGTCCGACGCGGCGGAGGTGAAGAAGGTTGGACCGCCGTGGCGCTTCACGACGAACCGGGTGAGCGACGAACGTCTGGTTGCCATGCTGACGGCTGCCGGGATTCGCTACCGCGGCGCGACGGATACGGGCTGGATCGGGACGCTCGCGGCATGGATTTTCCCGTTGATCGGCTTCGTCCTGATCTGGAGCTTCATGATGCGAAGGCCGGGCGGCATGCGGGATCTGAGCGGCATGGGAAAAAGCCGAGCCCGCGTGTACATGCAGAAGGAAACCGGCATCACGTTCGACGACATCGCGGGCATCGACGAGGCGAAGGCCGAGTTGCAGCAGATCGTCGCGTTCCTGCGCAATCCTGAACGCTATCAGCGGCTCGGCGGCAAGATCCCGAAGGGCGTGCTGATCGTCGGCGCGCCCGGCACCGGCAAGACGCTGCTGGCACGCGCGGTGGCCGGCGAGGCCGCGGTGCCGTTCTTCACGATCAGCGGCTCGGCGTTCGTCGAGATGTTCGTCGGCGTCGGCGCGGCGCGTGTGCGCGATCTCTTCGAGCAGGCCCAGCAAAGCGCGCCGTGCATCGTGTTCATCGACGAGCTCGATGCGCTCGGCAAGGCGCGCGGGGTCGGCCTGATGTCGGGCAACGACGAGCGCGAGCAGACGCTCAACCAGCTGCTCGTCGAGATGGACGGCTTCCAGGCCAATTCGGGCGTCATCATCATGGCCGCGACCAACCGGCCGGAGATCCTCGATCCCGCGTTGCTGCGCCCGGGACGATTCGACCGGCACATCGCGATCGACCGGCCCGACCTGACCGGCCGCAAGCAGATCCTGGCCGTGCATACGAAGCGCGTGAAGCTCGCGCCGGAAGTCGACCTCGCTGAGCTGGCGCAACGCACGCCGGGCTTCGTCGGCGCCGATCTCGCGAACGTCGTCAACGAAGCCGCGCTGCATGCGGCCGAACTCGGCAAGCCGGCGATCGGCATGGCCGATTTCGACGAAGCCATCGACCGCGCGATGACCGGCATGGAGCGCAAGAGCCGCGTGATGAACGAGCAGGAGAAGCGGACCATCGCGTACCACGAATCGGGGCATGCGCTCATCGCGCAAAGCCGTACGCACTGCGATCCGGTGAAGAAGGTATCGATCATTCCGCGCGGGATCGCGGCGCTCGGCTATACGCAGCAGGTGCCGACCGAGGATCGCTACGTGCTGCGCCGGAGCGAATTGCTCGACCGGCTCGATGTGCTGCTCGGCGGACGCGTCGCCGAGGAACTCGTGTTCGGCGACGTGTCGACGGGCGCGCAGAACGATCTCGAACGCGCGACCGCGCTGGCGCGGCACATGGTCATGCAGTACGGAATGAGCGAGAAGATCGGGCTGGCGACCTTCGACGATGCGGCGCAGCCGGGCGGCGCGCCCGGCGTGTGGACGCCCGGCGACGGCCGCTGCAGCGAGCACACGGCGCAACTGATCGACGAAGAGGTGCGCGCGCTGCTCGAGGACGCGCATGCGCGAGTCGCGGCGACGCTCGGCGGGCACCGCGATGCGCTCGAACGGATCGCGCACAGCCTGCTGCTGCACGAATCGATCGATCACGACTCGCTGGTGGCGCTCATCACGCCGCCGGACGATGCCGACGAGACGAGCCGGCCGGCGGATGCCGATACGGAAACGATCACGGGCGCCTCCACCTGAACTCCGAAGTCTCAAGTCAGCAGCCGATGCAGACCGGGCTGTCGCGCCGCGCTTGCGCCGCGTCGTCGGTCACGACCGAGGCGAGCTGCGGATCGGGCCGGAAGATCGTGATGCCCTTGAGACCGTCGCGCCACGCCTGGACGAACAACGCATCGACCTGCGCGAGCGAACACTGGCCCGGCATCGTCACCGTCTTCGAGATGCCGGCGTCGACGCACGGCTGCAGCGCCGCGATCATCGCGACATGGTCGGCCGGCGCGATATCCGCCGCCGTGACGAAATAGTCCGGCAGCCTGGCGCTGTCGCCATGCAGTTCGCGATACAGCCGGTAAGCATGATTCTCCACACGAAACGGCCGGATCCGTCCGTCCGCGGTGCGCACCATGCGACGCTGCGTCCAGCCGACGGCCGGCTCGATCCCGTTCGAGCAGTTATCGCAGAACGCCAGGCTCACGCTGCCGGCCGGCGCGAACGACAGCAGATGGCTGTTGCGCAGCCCGTGCCGCGCGATCGCATGATGCACCTTCAGCGGCACGAGCATGCGGTACGCGGGGCCGGTCAGGTAGGCGGCCGGATCGTAGGCCGGAAACACGCCGCGCTCGGCGGCAAGCGCGGCCGACGCGGCAAACGCATGTTCGCGCATCGTCAGCGCGATCCCGCGCGCAAACGCACGTGCTTCGCCGCTGTCGTAACGCAGCCGCAACATCGTCAGTGCGTCGGCGAGCCCGGTGACGCCGACCCCGATGCGCCGCGTGCGCCGCGCTTCGTGCTCGTGCGCGGCGAGCGGCCATGCGGTCAGGTCGAGCACATCGTCGAGCATGCGGACCTGGATCCTCACCGCGTCGGCGAGCGTCGCGAAATCGAAGCGCGGCTTGCCCTCGGTACCGAATGGGTGGAGAACGAACCGGGACAGGTCGAGCGGCCCGAGCACGCAACTGCCGTAGGGCGGCAGCGGCTGTTCGCCGCACGGGTTCGTCGCGTCGATCCGCTCGTGCTCGCGTAGCGGATTCGCATCGCGGATCGTGTCGAGGAACAGCAGCCCCGGTTCGGCGCTGTCGCGCGCCGCGCTGACGATCTCGTGCCAGAGCGTGCGAGCCTGGATCGTCGCGTAAAGATACTGTCCGTCCGGCCGCCGAGGCGGCGTGCCGGATGCGGAACAGGGCGGCGCTCGATGGACGAGCGCCCACGGCAGACCGTGCTGGACCGCCTCCATGAACGCATCCGTGACGCCGACCGACAGGTTGAACGTCGGCCAGCGCGATCGTCCGCGCTTGGCCGCGATGAACGCCGCGAGGTCCGGATGATCGCAGCGCAGCACGGCCATCTGCGCACCGCGGCGCGGGCCGGTGAACGGCAGCGCACGGCACATCGCATCGAAGCGGTCGATCGCGACGCATGCGCCTCGTGCGGATGACGCGCGGTGCCCGTACGCATCGGCAGGCGGCACCGGCGAGAAGTCGTAGCCGATTCCGCCGCCCATCGACAGCGTGAGCCGTGCCTCGTCGAGCGCCTGCGCGAGCGCGGCGTCGACGGCCTGTACGGATGTGCCGGCCGGAATCGCGAGCGGATGGACGAAGCAGTTGACCATCGTCGCGCCGGTATTCGCACCGGCGTTCGCGAGGACGCGGCCTGCGCCGATCGCGCCGCGCAGCAGGTTCCGGAAGAAAGCACGCTCGCACTGTGCGCGCAGCTCCGGCGGTTCGGCGAGCGACAGCGCATGGGCGACGCGATGGAACACGGCTGTGCAAGACGTTTCGCCGGGCTGCGCGTAGCGCTCGGCGAAGACGGTGGTGCAAAGCGGCTGCTCGTCCATGACGGGGGCTCGGCTGCTACGAATGATTCACTGTAAGAGCCTGTCCGAACGTGTCGTTGATCGAGCGCAATCGGGTGCCGTAGCGGCATCGCTTGACGGGCGTCAATGCTGCAACCCGCATCGAACGTAACGTGAAGGCACGGCCGGCAAGCACCGATTGCCGGGAATCGCGGCGCCGGCGTCCGTCGCGCAAGCCGGCCGATCGCGCCTGTCATTGACTCCGAGCCACATGCCATGACCGATATCGTTACCGTCACATTGAATCCGGCAGTCGACGTCGCGACCTCGGTCGAGCACATTGTCGACTCGCACAAGCTGCGCTGCGCACGGCCGCGGCGCGACCCCGGCGGCGGCGGAATCAACGTCGCCCGCACCATTCACCGGCTCGGGGGCGACTGCATCGCGCTGTACCTGGCCGGCGGGCCGACCGGTGACGTCTTGACGCTGCTGCTCGAGGCTGAGCACCTGCCGAGCGTGCGAATCCGGATCGCCGGCGAGACGCGCGAGAACGTCTGTGTGACCGAGACCTCGACCGGGCGCGAATACCGTTTCCTGATGCCGGGGCCGCAGGTCACGGAAGCCGAGTGGCGCGACTGCGCGGCCCGCATCGAGGCGATGCGACCGGCGCCGCGCTATCTCGTGTTGAGCGGCAGCCTGCCGCCCGGCGCGCCGGACGATCTCTATGCAACGCTTGCGCGGGCAGCCAGGGCAAGCGGCAGCCGGGTGGTCGTCGATGCGTCGGGCCGTGCGCTGCAAGCGGCTCTCGAGGCCGGTGTTCATCTCGTGAAGCCCAGTCTCGGCGAACTGAGCGCGCTGGCCGGCGAACCGCTCGACGACACGTCGGCGTGCCGGAAGGCGAGGGAACTCGTCGAGCAGGGGCGGGCCGACATCGTCGCGTTGACGCTCGGTGCGCGCGGCGCGTGGGTCGTCACGCACGATCGCGCACTGCGCCTGCCCGGCAGGCCGGCGGCGGTATGCAGCACGGTCGGCGCCGGCGACAGTTTCGTCGGCGGCATGGTCTGGGCCCTGGCGCGCGGCGTGCCGTTCGACGATGCGTGCCGCTATGCGCTGGCCGCATCGGCTGCTTCGGTCGAGCATCCTGGTACGGCGCTGTGCACGCGCGGCGATGTCGAGCGGATTCATGCCGAACTGGTTGCGCAGGCAAGCTGACGTGCAGACAGCCCAACGCGTGCATGTATCTCGTCGATGCGCGATCGATCGTTGATCTGGCTCAGCGGTATCCGCGCCGCGATCGCGAAAAATGAGGCAACCCTTCCACGAGGACCGCCATGGCCTTTCGCCTGATCGCCGGTCTGCTCCTGCTGTCGTGCATGCAGCCGGTTTCGCCCACCGACGCCGCGACCGTCGTTTCTCCACCGCAGCCGCGTGTGCTGATCCTGGTGTACCACCGGTTCGCCGCGGCGCGCCTGGATTCGACGACGGTGCGTACCGAAACGTTCCTCAACCAGCTGCGGGCGATCGAGGCGAACGGCTATCGTATCGTGCCGCTCGCCGACATCGTGCGCTGGCATGGCGGCGAGACGGGTGCGTTGCCGGCGCGCGCGGTCGCGATCACCGTCGACGACGGTCACCGCTCTGTCTACGATGTGCTGCGTCCGTTGCTGGCGACGCATCCGGTGCCGGTCACGCTGTTCATCTATCCGTCGGCCATCTCCAACGCCAGCTATGCGATGACATGGGACCAGCTGCGCGCGCTCGGGCGGTCCGGCGGGTTCGACATCGAGTCCCATACGTACTGGCATCCGAATTTCCGCACCGAGCGTGCCCGGCTGACACCGGACGACTATCGGCGCTTCGTGTCGTTCCAGTTGCGCCGGTCCCGCGAACGGCTCGAGTCCGAGACCGGCAAGCCGGTCACGCTGCTGGCCTGGCCGTTCGGCGTCCACGATGCGCAGACCGACCAGCAGGCCGTTGACGAAGGCTACGTCGCGGCATTTACGCTCGACGCGCGCCCCGTCGGACGCGCGGACCCGGCCATGGCGCTGCCGCGCTACCTGATGACGGATGCGTGCGACACGCGATGCATGAACGGACTGTTGCGAACTGCCGGAGCAAGCCATGATTGAGCGCCTGATCGTCTGTCTGCTCCTGTTGTTCGCCGGTGCCGCCGCCCGCGCGGCGCCGGTGTCGATCACCGTTGTCGATGCAACGACCGGCCGTCCGCTGGCCGGCGCGATCGGCCACGCGCCGGGCGTGAACCGGACCGCGGATCGCGATGGCGCGTTTTCACTGGAGCTCGACGCGGCGGGTACGCGCGTGAGCGTGCGTGCACCGGGCTACGCGCGGACCGAAGTCACGCTGACACCGGTCGATGTCGTGCATACGATCCGCATGACACCGGTGCGCCCGAAGGCGGTCTATCTGTCCGCATACGGCGTCGCGGATCGCACGCTGCGTGAAGCGGCACTATCGCTGCAGGATACGACCGCGGTCAACGCGCTCGTCATCGACGTGAAGGGTGACAGTGGCGTCACGCCCTATCGCAGCCTTGCGCGCGAAACCTCCGGTGCCGCGAACCATGTGTCGGCTGCAATCGTTCATCCGCCCGACCTGCCGGACCTGCTGCGGACTTTCCATGCGCGCGGTCTTTACCTGATTGCCCGCATCGTCGTGTTCAAGGACGATCCGCTGGCACGCGCCCACCCCGAGTGGGCCGTGCGCGATGCAGCCGGTGAGATCTGGCAGGACCGCGAGCATCAGCGCTGGATCGACCCGACGTCGCGCGCGGCCTGGCAGCACAATTACGATGTCGCCGAAGAAGTCGCCCGGATGGGCTTCGACGAAATCCAGTTCGACTACCTGCGGTTTCCCGACGCCAACGGTCTCCGGTTTGCCGAACCCAATACCGAGGCCAACCGGGTCGCAGCGATCACCGGATTCCTGACCGGCGCGCGCGAACGGCTGCGGCCGTACAACCTCTACGTGTCGGCCGACATCTTCGGATATGTCTGCTGGAACGCCGACGACACCGCGATCGGGCAGCGACTCGACGCGCTCGGATCGGTCGTCGATTACGTGTCGCCGATGCTGTATCCATCCGGTTTCACATGGGGTCTGCCGGGCTGCCGGAAACCGACCGAACATCCGGGCGAGATCGTTTCGCGGTCGCTGGCCGAGGCGAAGCGCCGGACCGGACTGGAGGGCGTCCGGTTTCGGCCGTGGCTCCAGGCGTTTCGCGACTATGCGTTCGATCGTCGGCCGTTCGACGCCGACGAGATTCGCGCACAGGTCGACGCCGCCGACGCGGCGGGCACGGACGGCTGGATGCTGTGGAACCCGCGCAATCGCTACGATCCTGCCGCGTTGCCGCGCTGAGCGGCACGATCCCGTACGGAACGAATCGACCATGCCATGGACTGACGAACGTTATCCGCCGTCGATGCGGAATCTGCCGCCGCCGGTTCGCGGCAAGGCGATCGAGATTGCCAACGCGTTGCTGCGGCAGGGGCGTACCGAGGGCAGCGCGATCCGCATAGCGATCGCGCAGGCGAAACGCTGGGGGTATGCGCGTGCCGCCTTGCGCGGCCGCGGGTGACGCGCGGTGAGTGGCGGCGGTTCGGGCGATGCTAGGCCGCGCACCGGGCCCGGCATTCGCGCTCGACCATCGCCGGATGCGCCCGTGCGACCAGCACACAAGCAATCAGCATGACGACGACCGCGAGGCCGTGCACGGGATTGCGCAGACACGACGCGACCTGCTCGCTCCTCCCGACGCCGAACAGGCACCACAGGCAGAAGTGTTCGCAATTGTTCGTGAGAAGCCGGTAGCGGCATTCGCCGAGGCGCGACGCCGCGCGGCGTGCGGCTTCCGTTCCGTCGTACAGCGTGCGCGCGTGGCGGATCACCGCGAGCTCGAAGCCGGCACGGAAGTCGTCGAGGGTAACGACTTCGACAGGGCCGCCGCTCAGATGGCGCGACCACCCCGCGTAGTGAATCACGTTGCCGCCGCCTATGTAGATCCCGTGATGCAGGTAGCCGGGGCGGCGGGTCACGAGGTGGGCGCCGACCGGCGGTTCGCCATCCAGGTTGGCGTCGTCGGCGAGCGCTGCGGTCGGATCAATCATCGCCAGCTCCTCGGTCCTGCGGCGGCGGGGCGGTAGAACCGCTCGTCGACCGCGAAATGCGTTGCGTCCTGTCACGTCTCCAGTATTGGCGGCGGGGCCGGGCGGAACAATCAGCGTGGCCTGAGCTTGCTGTCCGACGTCGGGGCGGCCGTGTCGGAAATTTCCGACGGACCCTGCAATATCGGCTGACAGCGATCACGGACATCGCGCCGGATGGATGCCGTTTCCTCCCGGTTCCAGGCGTGTCCGGGCGCACCGGCGGCCGGGGGCGCAATCACCGTTTCGCGGGCGTTTCATCCGGTTTGCCCGGCGTCGACAGAAACGCCCTTGACTTGAGTCAACGGAAAATCGACGTTCCGCGCGACGCTGGCATCGTCGCCGATGCGAGCGCACGACGGCATCGCACGCAACACGTTTCGCGACCGGACGGGCGGCATTGCAGCCATGCGTGCTCAATCAGGAGAGTGAAGATGTGGACCGGAACCATGAAGATGCTGCTGGCGACCTGCGTGCTGAGCGTCGGAGCAAGCGCGCTGGCGCAAACGTCGCCCGAGCCCGTCGAGCGCAACGGTGTCGCGTACATCACCGGAGGAATTGGCCAGGACGAGGTCACCGCGTTTCGTGACGTCGCCCCGCGATACAACCTGCGGATCACGTTCGCATCGAAGACCGGCCACTATCTTTCCGATGTCGACGTGACGCTGTCATCCGGCAGGTCGACGATTCTCGACGTGCACACGGATGGCCCGTTCCTGTTCGCACGCGTGCCGCCGGGGCAATATACCGTCTCGGCGCACGACCGGGCCGTCCAGGAAGCGAGACGCGTCGTCGTCCCGGCACGAGGGGGCGTCGACGTGCGCTTTTACTGGCACGACCCCGAGCGGCACGGCGCGATGCGTCTGTGCAAGGCCTGTCCCGAAGCGTATCGGCAGCCGAACCGCTAGCCGTGCGTTCGATCGAGGCCGCCGGGGCGGCGCTGCGCTGCGCTGTTACGTTGACCGTCGCGCTGATGTTCGGCCTGGCATCAACGGGAGCGCGAGCGCAACCCGACCCGACCACGGCGCCGCAGGAGGCCGCCGCGATCGGCGATGCGATCGCCGCCGAGATTGCGGACGGGCACCTTGCCGGCGCGGTGGTCGTGACGGGCGATGCCGGCGGCGTGCGCGTGCGCGTCGCGCGCGGCTTGCGCGTGACGGGCGAGCATGCCGAGCCGATGACGGCCGATACCGTCTTCGATCTCGCGTCGCTGACCAAGCCGGTGGCGACGGCGGTCGCGATCATGCAGCTCGCGCAGCGCGGCATGCTGAGCCTCGACGGGCCAGCCGCACGCTACTGGCCCGCGTTCGGTGCGCACGGCAAGGGCGGCATCACGATCCGCCAGTTGCTCGCACACGTGTCGGGTCTGCCGGCCGGCGTGTCGTCGTCCCGCGCGCTGCGCAGCCGCGCCGCCGTGCTTGCCGACATCGTCGCGATGATGCCCGTCGCGTCGCCCGGCACGCGGGTGCGCTACAGCGATCGTCAATTACGTGGCACTGGCGATCGTCCGGCGCGTCGCACCGGCCGCTCGACGCGTGGTGCGCGGAGCACGTGTTCGGGCCGCTCGGGATGGCGAGTACCCTGTTCCGGCCGACGGGCCAGCTGCTCGCGCGCGTTGCACCCACCGTCGTTCGCGATGGCCGTTTGCTCCGCGGCAGCGTGCATGACCCCGTCGCGGCGGCGATGGGTGGCGTTGCCGGCAATGCGGGCCTGTTCGCGAGCGCGGACGATCTGGCGCGCTTCGCGCGCATGCTGCTGAACGGCGGCGCGCTCGGCCCGGTGCGCGTGCTGACGACGCGCAGCGTCGCCGCGCTCGAGACACCGGCCACGCTCGACGCCGAGGGCGACCTGCACACGCCCGGCTGGGCCATCGGGCCGCCGCTCGTCGCGAACCGCTACCGGCTGCCGCCGGTCGGCGCGCTGCAACACCTCGGCTACACCGGCACAGCGCTCTGGATCGATCCCGCGACGCGACGCTTCGCGATCGTGCTGACGAGCCGGCTGTATCCCGACGAAACCGGCACGGCGATGCCATTGCGCGCGCTCGTGCTCGGGATCGTCTCGAGCGAGGCCGCGCCGGTGACGCCGTCGCAGATTGCGACACGCGTGCCCGCGATGGCGCCGGCCGTCGCGCAGGCCGCCCGGTTGCCGGCATCGCGCGGGCCGGTGCTGGCCGGCATCGACGTGCTGGCGGCGAGCGGCTTCGCGGCCGTAGCCGGCAAGCGCATTGCGCTCGTCACGAACCGCAGCGGCTTCGACCGGCTCGGCCGGCGCACGGTCGATCTGCTCGCGCAGGCGCCGGGCGCGCGGCTCGTCGCGCTATTCGCGCCCGAGCACGGGCTCGGCACCGACGTCGACGAGACGTTCGGCGACACCGTCGACACGACGACCGGCGTGGTCGTTCACAGCCTCTATAGCGAGCGTCGCCGGATCGCGCCCGCGCTGCTCGCCGATGCCGACGTGCTGGTGATCGACCTGCAGGACGCAGGCGTACGCTTTTTCACGTACCTGGCCACGCTCGGCTATGCGCTCGAGGCCGCCGCCGCCGCCCATCTTCCCGTGATCGTGCTCGACCGCCCGGACCCGCTGGGCGGCGATGCGTTCGGCGGGCCCGTGGCCGATGCCGGGCCGGCTACGTTCACCGGCTATTACCCGCTGCCGCTCCAGCCGGGGATGACGCTCGGCGAACTGGCACGGCTGTTCAACGACCGCCTGCATATCGGCGCGGCACTCAGCGTGGTGCCGATGGCGAACTACGTGCGCGCGATGCGCTTCGACGACACCGGGCTCGGGTGGGTGCCGCCATCGCCGAACCTGCGCGATGGCGCCGCGCTGTCACGCTATCCGGAGACGGGGCTCATCGAGGGGGCGGCGGTCAGTGTCGGGCGCGGCACCGCGACACCTTTCGGCGTAGTCGGCGCACCGTGGATCGACGCGCGCATCCTCGCGGACGATCTGCGCGCGATGCGGCTCCACGCGACGTTCTCGCCCGTTCGCTTCGTACCGGCGGAGGGGCCGTATCACGGCAGGTTGTGCGAAGGGGTGCGCATCGAGCGGCTGCCCGGCGCGACGCGGCCGGGCGAGATCGGGCTGGCGCTCGCGTTGGCGCTGCACCGGCGTTATCCGGCGCAGTTCCGGATCGATGCGATACGGGCGTCGGTTGGCTCGCGCGAAGTGGCGGACATGCTGGAAGCCGGGCGTTCGCTTGACGACATCGAACGTGTCGTCGATGCGCAGGATGCCGTGTTCGCACGCGAGCGGGCGGCGTTCTTGCTGTACTGAGTTCTGGTCGGCGCGGTCGATATGCGTCGATGAGGCGTCGGCCGCCCCGTTCCGCATTCAGCCGGTCGACGCTTGCGGAGCTTGTCCCCGTCCGGCGCGAGCACAACACGGCTCGTCGCGAGGAGGCAGCGGCCAAGGCACAGCTCTAGGCCGCTCTACGTGGGGCCAGCGTTAGCGGTCAGGATCTAAAAAAATAGCCTACCTAATCATGTGCTTGCCACTATCCCTCTTATTGTTCCTCGGTGGATTCTCTTGAGGCATGTCAAGCCATTCAAGGCTCCAGGTTGCACGATGGATCTGACGAGCAGCGCGACAAATAGCTCGGACAAGGAGAAATGGCAGGGAAATCCCGCTACGCGATCTGCTGACGATCTCGTATCGGACGGGATTCGGCGCGCTCGTGGAGCTATACCGGATGTGAGCGCCTGACGCACCCGTCTTCCCGCACATATTGCCGATGCTCTATCTCTCCGCGATGGTGATCCTCGCATAGCCACAATGAACAAAGCGCAACTGCATGAGGGTAACCGCATGCAGGGGGGAAGCGTGGTGCGCAATCGCGAACCGATGCACAAGAACCACGAAGATGGCGCTGCCGAGCAGGGCGAGCAGCTGTGACGCCACGAAGCTCTCGCGACCAACGCGAAACGGTGGAAACGGCGGAAGCGGCGGCTGTGCGATGAATGGGACTACCCCGGTTTTTACGGGCCGTTTACACGAAATCGCGCCGGTTTTTCGGGAAAGTTACGATGCGTTGAATACGCTGAATCCAGCGTAACTCCGCTTGAAGGAGTCGTTATGGATCTCCTCTATCTGATCGCTATTGCCGTGCTCGCCATCTTGATCGGCGGCCTCGCCGCAGGCTGCGACAAGCTGCGCCGCACCTCGGGAGGCCGCTCATGATTGCCTGGATGATGTGGCTCGCAGGGGCGGCGACGGTCATTCTGTTCGCCTACCTCCTCTATGCGCTACTGCGCGCGGAGCAACTCGAATGAACGTGAACAACTTGCTCCAGACCGGCCTTTATATCGTCGTATTGATCGCACTCGCGATTCCACTTGGCCGGCATATCGCGAACGTGCTGGACGGCTCGTCCGTTGTCGTGCGGCGTATCGGGCGTCCGATCGAATCCTCGCTCTATCGGTTGGCCGGCGTCGACCCCGATGCCGAGATGTCGTGGAAGCATTACGCGATCGCGGTGCTTGCCTTCAATGCGCTTGGCGTAGCGGTCGTCTATGGCGTGCTTCGCATCCAGCAGTGGTTGCCGGGCAATCCGCAAGCGTTCGGCCCGATGACGCCCGACGCCGCGTTCAACACGGCAGTCAGCTTCGTCACGAACACGAACTGGCAGGACTACACGCCCGAGCAGACGGTGAGCTACCTGACCCAGATGATCGCGCTGACCGTCCAGAACTTCTTCTCCGCGGCGACGGGTATCGCGGTCGTGTTCGCATTGATTCGAGGATTTGCGAGGCACACGTCGAAGACGGTCGGCAACTTCTGGGTCGACCTCACGCGCATCACGCTGTACGTTCTGACGCCGTGTGCGTTCATCGTCGCGTTGTTGCTCGTCAGTCAGGGGGCGATCCAGAATTTCGCGTCCTATACCGACGTTCCGACGCTTCAGGTCACGCACTACCAGGCTCCGAAGACGGATGCGCAAGGCAACCCGATCAAGGACGCGAAGGGCAACCCGGTGATGGCCGACTTCAAGGCCGACAAGCAGACACTTGCGATGGGTCCGGTTGCGTCGCAGGAAGCGATCAAGATGCTCGGCACGAACGGCGGTGGCTTCTTCAATGCGAACTCGGCGCACCCGTATGAGAACCCCACGCCGCTATCGAACTTCATCCAGATGATCGCCATGCTGGTTATCCCGGCGGCACTTTGTGTCGTGTTTGGACGGACCGTCGGAGATCGACGTCAGGGGTACGCGATTCTCGCAGCGATGACGATTGCGTTCGCGATCGCGTGCTGGGGCGAGATATCCGCCGAGCAGGCGGGCAATCCCGTCTTGACTACGTTGCATGTCGATCAGCAGGCCTCCGCGCTTCAGGACGGCGGCAACATGGAAGGCAAGGAGACACGTTTCGGCATCGCGCAGTCGGGGATCTTCACTGTCGCGACGACATCGGCTTCGTGCGGCGCAGTCAACAACATGCACGACTCACTGACGCCGCTCGGCGGGTTCGTGCCGCTGCTGCTGATCCAGCTCGGCGAAGTCATCTATGGCGGTGTCGGTTCCGGACTGTACGGCATGCTGATCTTTGCGCTGCTCGCGGTGTTCGTCGCCGGTCTGATGATCGGGCGGACGCCCGAATACATCGGCAAGAAGATCGAATCCTATGAGATGAAGATGGTGTCGATCGCGGTGCTGCTGACGCCGTTGCTTGTGCTGGTCGGTGCGTCGATCGCCGTATTGTCCGCAGCCGGTGTGGCGGGGATCGCCAATCCCGGGCCGCATGGCTTTTCCGAGATTCTTTACGCGTACAGTTCGGCGGCCAACAACAACGGCAGCGCGTTCGCGGGCCTGTCCGTCAATACGCCTTTCTATAACGTGACGCTCGCCGTCGTGATGTGGTTCGGCCGCCTTGGCACGATCGTTCCGGTGCTGGCCATCGCCGGCTCGCTCGCGGAGAAGAAGCGCATAGCGGTCACCGCGGGCACGCTCCCGACTCATGGACCATTGTTCGTGATCTTGCTGCTCGGCACGGTGATTCTCGTTGGCGCGCTCACCTATGTGCCTGCATTGGCGCTCGGGCCCGTCGTCGAGCATCTCATGATGATCGCGGGGCACTGAAGTTTCGGATGACGAGGTTCGTATGACTATCGATACTCAACAACCGGCGCATCAGAAAGACAACCTCGGCCACGCGCGGCTCGCCGCGCGGTCGATGTTCGATCTGGCGATTGTTCGGCCTGCGCTGGTGGATTCATTTCGCAAGCTGGCGCCACGCACGCAGCTGCGTAATCCGGTGATGTTCTCCGTGTATGTCGGCAGCATCCTGACAACCGTCTTGTGGATCGCCGCGTTGCGAGGCGAAGCTGAGGCACCGGCGGGCTTCATCCTCGCGGTCGCACTATGGCTGTGGTTCACAGTGCTGTTCGCGAACTTTGCCGAGGCGCTCGCGGAAGGGCGCTCGAAAGCGCAGGCGGCATCGCTGCGCGCGGCACGTCATGATGTGATGGCGAAGAAACTGGAGGGACCTCATCCCAAATCGCCGGTCCGCGTCATGGCGGCGAGCGATCTTCGCAGGGATGACGTCGTGCTTGTCGAGACCGGGGACACGATCCCCGCTGACGGCGAGGTGATCGAAGGCGTCGCGTCGGTCGACGAGTCGGCAATCACCGGCGAATCCGCGCCGGTGATCCGGGAGTCCGGCGGCGACTTCTCGTCAGTGACGGGCGGCACGCGTGTGCTGTCCGACTGGATCGTTGTCCGGGTGACGGCGAATCCGGGCGAGGCGTTCCTCGACCGGATGATTGCGATGGTCGAAGGCGCGAAACGCCAGAAGACGCCGAACGAGATCGCGCTGACGATCCTGCTCGTCGCGCTGACGATCGTGCTGTTGCTGGCGACTGCCACGCTGCTGCCATTCTCGATCTTCTCTGTCGCGGCGGTAAAGGCCGGGCACGCAGTCACCATTACCGCGCTCGTTGCGCTGCTCGTGTGCCTGATCCCGACGACCATCGGGGGCTTGCTTTCCGCGATCGGCGTGGCCGGCATGAGCCGCATGATGCAGGCGAACGTGATCGCGACATCGGGCCGTGCAGTCGAGGCAGCCGGCGACGTCGACGTGCTGCTGCTGGACAAGACGGGCACGATCACGCTTGGCAATCGTCAGGCGTCGGCCTTCTTTCCGGTGATGAACGCGACTGAAGAGGCGCTTGCTGATGCGGCGCAACTGGCGTCGCTGTCCGATGAGACGCCGGAAGGTCGCAGCATCGTGATCCTGGCGAAACAGCGATTCAATATTCGCCAGCGTGACATGACGGCTTTACACCCGGTGTTTCTTTCATTCAGCGCACAGACCCGCATGAGCGGAGTCGATCTGCCGGATCGGGAAATCCGCAAGGGTGCCGCCGATGCAATCAAATCCTACGTCGAGGCGCGCGGGGGGCGTTTTCCTGCCGACATCGACCAGATCGTCACGGATATTGCGCGACGCGGCAGCACGCCGCTGGTGGTGGCGGAACTGCATGACGGGCTCGCGCGTGCGCTCGGGGCGATTGAACTGAAGGACATCGTGAAAGGCGGCATCAAGGAGCGCTTCGCCGAATTGCGCAAGATGGGCATCAAGACCATCATGGTGACCGGCGACAACCGCCTGACCGCGGCCGCGATCGCTGCGGAGGCGGGGGTGGACGATTTCCTTGCCGAGGCGACGCCGGAAGCGAAACTGACGACCATCCGGGCACATCAGGCCGAAGGGCGTCTGGTGGCAATGACGGGCGACGGCACGAACGACGCGCCGGCGCTCGCGCAGGCCGACGTCGCGGTCGCCATGAACACCGGCACGCAGGCGGCGAAGGAGGCCGGCAACATGGTCGACCTCGATTCGAATCCGACCAAGCTGATCGAGGTCGTCGAGATCGGCAAGCAGATGCTGATGACACGCGGCTCGCTGACAACGTTCTCGATTGCGAACGACGTCGCGAAATACTTCGCGATCATCCCTGCGGCGTTTGCAACCACCTACCCGCAACTGCGTGTGCTGGACGTGATGCGGCTGACGTCACCGTCATCCGCCATTCTGTCGGCGGTTATTTTCAATGCGTTGATCATCGTGGCGCTGATTCCGCTTGCGCTCAAAGGGGTGAAGTATCGTCCGCTCGGCGCGGCGTCGCTGCTGCGTCGAAACCTGTTGATCTACGGGCTGGGCGGCATCGCGCTGCCGTTCCCGTTCATCAAGCTGATCGACATGATCCTGACCGCGTGCGGATGGGCTTGAAGGATTGAAGAGGCATACATCATGAAAACCGTCATTCGACCGGTACTTGTGTTGTTCGCGCTGCTGACCGTGATAACGGGCGGTATTTATCCGCTCGTGGTGACCGTGATCGGCCAGGCGGTGTTTCCGTGGCAATCGAACGGCAGTCTGTTGACGAGGAACGGCAAGACCATTGGCTCTGCGCACATCGGTCAGCAATTCGATGCGGCCTACTACTTTTGGGGGCGCCTCTCTGCAACCACGCCCAATCCTTATAACGCATCCGGTTCGAGCGGTTCGAATCTCGGGCCGACCAACCCTGCACTGGCCGACGAGGTCAAAGGTCGAATCGATGCCCTCAAGGCCGCAGGAACCGACACCACGAAGCCGATTCCGGTCGATCTGGCGACGTCATCGGGCAGCGGCCTCGATCCGGACATCACGCCGGCCGCCGCCGCTTATCAGGCGGAAAGGGTCGCAAAAGCGCGCGGTCTGCCAGTCGATCAGGTCGACCGGTTGATCGCCGAACACACGTCGGGGCGCCAACTTGCGGTGTTGGGAGAGCCGCGGATCAATGTGCTGCAGTTGAACCTCGCGCTTGACGACTTGAAGCCCATGCGTTGACACGCCAATCTGCCCGGACATGAACGAACCCCATGTAACTGGCATCGTGATCGACAACGAGGCGGCCATCCGGCACTTCGTTTGCGTGGCGCTCGAAGCGGACGGAATATCGGTCTTTCCGGCGGATGCCGGTGTAAGCGGGCTCGCGGAGATCGAGCGGCGACACCCGGATTTCGTGATCGCCGATATCGACGTACCCGATATGGACGGTCTGGAACTGATACGAGAAATTCGCCGATCGTCGTCTGCCTTACTCGTCATATTGTCGTCGAGGAATCGAGAGTCGGACAAAGTTGCCGCGCTCAATGCCGGTGCGGACGACTATTTGACCAAACCATTTGGCGCTGCTGAACTCGTTGCTCGAATTCATGCCCACCTTCGGCGGCATGCGACGGGTTCGCTCCCGTCGCATGGAATTGTTTGTTTCGGTGGCGTGGAAGTCGACCTTGGTAAGCGCATCGTTTTGCGTGAAGGTAATCCGGTTCACTTGAGCCGAACGGAATATCGTCTTCTTGCTCTTTTAGCCCGCTATCCGGGGCAGGTGCTCACACATGAGCATTTGCTGGCGGAGATCTGGGGACCGTCACGCGCAATGAATCACCATTATCTACGCGTATATGTCGGGCATCTTCGGCACAAGCTCGAGCAAGATCCGGCTCATCCCAAGCACATTGTGACGGACACGTGGGGCTATCGTCTCGACGTACCAGGGTGCTAGCGACGCCGCCTTCCGGCGAGCCTTCCTTCTTCTCGTTGACATCTCTGCTCGCATGACCGTCCAGTTTCATCACAGCCGATGCCTATCCCGTTGGCACCTCGCTACGCGTGCGGCTCATCGATTCGGGACGAATGGAAATCATCGCATTTTTCCGAACCCGCCCGATGTTCCGACTCGAAGCGGTCGGAGACATCGAGTGTCGAACGCCGGAACGCCCCTCATCTGGATCGTGCTGCTCGCCCCTCTGGGGCGCGTCATGTCTCTGAGTATTCGCATCGAGCACATCAGCCGTGCCGCAGCGCAGATTAGTTTCTGGTTTTATGCCACGCTGGCTGGCCTGTCCCTCGCCGGGATCTTCCTCATACATGCAGGCGAGAGCGTCGCACGCGTGTTCTTCATCAGCGCGGCCAACTTCGGTGCAATGAGCCTCTATGGGTACTCGACGCACTCCGACCTCTCGCGCCTCGGTGCGTTTCTTTTCATGGGGCTTGTCGGTATCGTTATTGCAGGGCTCGTGAATCTCTTCGTGGATTCCGCGGCACTGCAATTCGCCGTTTCCGTGATCGGCGTGCTCGTGTTCACGGGCCTTGCAGCATACGACACGCAGCGGATTAAGCGCATCTACACGGCAGGCGAAGATCGCGAGATCGCCGGCAAGAGCGCGATCATGGGCGCGCTTGCCCTCCACCTTGATTTTCTCAATCTCTTCCTGATGCTGATGCGACTCTTCGGTAACCGACGTCGCAGCTAGGTAAGCGGTTTCGGATCGTGACCGAGAGCGCTGCGGCATGCCTCCGGGGCACCACTGGCGCCGAGACGATTTAGTGTGGAGGCGTGCAATGCCGCTTGCGGACGAGGAACCGTCGAAGTACAGCTCAGATTGAGGGACCGCGTTCGGAGTCTTGTCCTGGTGCGCGCTATGAGAATAACGTTGGCTGTGGAACTGCCGTTCGCGATCGCACCAGCACATCCTTTGCGCCGGCGATCAGCTCGCGGGTTTCGGGTGCCAGGGCGTACAGCGCTGTCCAGCGCGGCATTCGCATCGGTGCCGGTTTGCTACAGCAATGCAGTACTCGTCAGCGATTCGGCCGCATCCTGCTGCACAAGGGCGAAGAGTACGGTGGACGCTTGGTGCGCCGTTTACACGGTCATCCGGATACCGAGCCGACGGCTTCGCTGCGCGCCCGTGTCCGGCGCGGCATAACGCTTGCTCCGCCCTTGCGTGCGCATGGATAACCTGTATGGCCGCCAGATGCACGTTCCCGTGACTTGCCGCTGCCGGGGCCGCTGAATGCACGAAAACGTGGCGCTCCGGTTCGGTTGGAAGGCCGGCGCGTGAATCGCGTCGATCTGGATTGGGCGTGAGACGGTTTCGTGGTCCGGCACTGGCGACGACTGTGTCGCATAAAAGCGCGTGCTATTTTCCCGCATCGTTTCGCGCCGCGAGGCCGACCGGGCGTCCGTCGCGTTGCTTGCCGCGACCTCGCTGCTTGCGTGCAGTGTCTCCCAGCATTCGTGTGACGTTTCCGAACGCATTGCGAAGCGCGAGGTACACGTCCTCGTGGCGTTCCTTGCTGGACACCAGTTCATATCCGGGAACCATGACCTTGATCCGGACATTGAACGGTTTTCCTTGCAGGTGGTGCTTCTCGTCGAGCACGACTTCGATTCGACAATGTGTGATGTCCTGCCGGAATCGATCTAGCCTGGACACATGCCGCGCTGCGGCTGCCTCAAGTGCGTCCGAGTGTGACATGCCTTGAAAGACCAGCTCATACGGTGGCTTCATGGTTTGATCCGTCGATAGTGGTCGAATCCCTTCCACGGGGGAAACCGTCGTGCCCGTCAGCCCATTGACGCGTCCATGACGGGTATTCAGAAAGCGGCGACCTGCAGGGCGATATCGAATGCGATCACCAGCACCGAGCACAGCACACCGAGCGTCAGGTTCGCGAGTCGATGCGCGACGTCCGGACGTTTGCCGGCCCACGCGGTGATGAAGAACAGCCCGTCCAGAATTACCTGCAGTGCGAACACGATCAGCATCAGCGTGAATTCATAGCCGGCCTGTGGCAGTTGCGCGAAATGCCAGCCATGCTGAACGACCCAATGGCCGATTCGATAAACCTCGTAGCCGGCGAGCAGCAGCGGAAATACGAAGGAGACGAAGTAAGTCGGCAACGTCGCGTGCCGAAACTCGGGAAGGAAGTGATGTCCGGTCTGCATGGTTGCCTCCTGGCCTGAAAGCGCTTTTGAACGATGTCAGCCGCATTTACAGCGTAGGCCTGCGATGCATGCGCGGCTTGACACGCATCAATGGCCCGCGCGGCCGTGAGGACCGAACGTGAGCTCGCGCGCGGCGCTGCCCGGGGTAACCGACGGTGTCCGCGCGCGGCAATCGACGCACTCGACCTCGGAAGCATCCGTTGGCGTTGCGGACCGATAGCGGAAGCGATGCGAAATCCGACGCGATGCGCATACGGCGTGCCGGTGACGCGCGCCGTTGCGTGTCGCGCATGCTGAGCAGGTCGTTCGAGACCCACCCGGTACGTGGACGGATCAGCCCGGTTCATCGCCCCAGTTTCCGGCGCCCGGGGCGCCGCGCAACGGGCCAGTGCGTGGGCGACTGGCGATCATGCAGTCCGTGGTAAGCAGCAGGGCCGCTACCGAGATCGCGTTCTGCAGCGCCGAGCGTGCCACCTTGACGGGGTCGACGATTCCAGCTGCGATCATGTCGCCATAGGTTGCCGTTGCCGCGTCATAGCCGAATGGTCCGGTCGCGGAATCGACCGCGTGTACGATGGCCTGTGCGTCCGCCCCGGCATTCTCGGCGATCTGGCGAAGCGGTGACGCCAGGGCGTCGTGCACGATCCGTGCGCCGGTACGCTGCGCATCCGTCAGGTTTGCGCCGCTGACCTCGATCGCGCGCCGCGCACGCAGCAGTGCGACGCCGCCGCCGGGCACGATGCCTTCCTCCATCGCGGCACGCGTCGCATGCAATGCATCCTCGAAACGGTTCTTGCGTTCGCGCAGCGCGGTTTCCGTCGCGGCGCCGACACGAATCACCGCGACGCCGCCTGCGAGCTTCGTCAACCGCCGCGTCAGCGCGTCGCGCTCGTAGCCGGGTGGAGTCGCGGCAACACGCGCACGCAATGCCTGGATGCGGTCGTCGACGGGCTTGCGCTCACCGTGCCCGGCGATGACGGTTGTGGTTTCGCGCGTAATCTCCACGCGACGCGCTGCGCCGAGATCGTCCAGCGTCGTGCGCTCGAGTGTGCGTCCTGCCTGCGCTGAAATGACGGTTGCGCCGGTCAGTGCGGCGAGGTCCGCAAGCTGTTCGGTGCGTGCCTCGCCGAATCCCGGCGAGCGGATCGCGCAGGATTTCAGCGTACCGCGCAGATGGTTGACGACGAGGGTCGCAAGCGCTTCGCCTTCCACTTCGTTTGCGACAACCAGAAGCGGCTTGCCGGTGCTGCTGAGCGCCTCGAGCACCGGCAATAGTTGCGCGATTGAACTGATGTTCATGTCGCAGAGCAGGATCCGCGGCTCCTCGAGGACGACGCGATGACTGTCCGATTCGACGAAAAGCGGCGACAGATAACCGCGATCGATCAGCGAGCCGTCCACCGTCTCGAGCGTGTCGTCGAGCTTCGTGCCGTCTTCGATGCTGATCGCGCCGTCCCTGCCCACGCGCTCGACGGCCTGCGCGACGAGCGTGCCGATCGTGTTGTCGCCGCTTGCGGAAATCGTCGCGATCTGGCGCATTTCGTCCGCGCTCGCGCAGGGTTTCGACACGCGGTGTAGTTCGGCGACCACGTCGCGGCCGGCCGCTTCGATCGCGCGCTTGAGCGCCATCGGGTCGTGTCCGGCAGTGACGCATTTGATTCCTTCGGCGACGATCGCCTGGGCGAGGGTGGTGGCGGTAGTCGTGCCGTCGCCGGCGACTTCGCTCGTGCGGGTTGCCACTTCGCGCAGCAACCGGGCGCCCATTTCCTCGAACGGATCGGGCAGGTCGACAGAGCCGGCCACAACGACACCCGAGTTCGCGACCATCGGCGCGGCGCCGGGCTGCTCGACGATCACGTTGCGCCCGCCGGGACCGAGCGTGATCTTGACGGCCTCGGCCATCGCGTTGACGCCTTTGAGCAGGCGCTGGCGCGCATCCTGATGAAAGACCAGCGATTTTGCGGGCACGATACGTCTCCTGTTACAGGAAGCCGGGCAGGATTCGTCGCGGCACCGGCTACCGATATTCCACCTGCAGGCGGATCGGACGGGTTGACCTGGGTCAACGAGCGCGAGGCGTTGCGCACGGTCGCATGTTCGCAAGAGGCATGTCCCGTCTTCTCATCCCGAGCGTTGATCTGCATCAAGTGCCGCGGTGTCTGTCAATCGAGAATGAGTACGGCAGTGACGGGAAGGCGCTACGACATGAACGCATCGTCCCGCCGACTTTCGTTCAGGCAGTCGCAGGAGAGCACGGCGCGTTCGCCGATGGCGCCGCGATGGCATCCGGTCGAAGCGCTGCGGCACAGGGACTATTTCGTTCGCGATCGACACTTCGGTTTGTTCGAGCGCGACTTCCTCGTGCCTACCGGTGTCGACTGGAACAAGTTGGTGGCGTCGCTGCGGAAGGACGTGTTGAAGGTCACGCCGCCGAAGACGTCGGAAGCCCTCAAAGCCGGGAAGAAAATCAAGGTCAAGGCAAGCTGACGTGGAGGCGAGGCGCGATTGTGTGGGGCGCGCTCGGGTAGCGATCTCGGGCGGTACCCGTACGGACCGTGATGACGTCGGGAGCGATGGATGCAAACGCTGTACGTGGAGATTCCCGTCGACTATGTCACGCTTGACGGGATTCTGGAGATTCCCGATGACGCCAGCGCGATTGTCGTGTTCGTGCATGGCAGCGGCAGCAGCCGCTTCAGTCCACGCAATCGGCAAGTGGCGGCAGGTTTGCAGCACGCAGGTTTCGCAACGCTGCTGTTCGATCTGCTGACGCTCGAGGAGCAGCATCACGACGACGTCGACGCGACCTACCGCTTCAATATCGCGCTGCTGGCACGCCGGCTGAACGCGACCCTTGCCTGGCTGGCGCAAAGGCCAGACGTCGGGATGCTCCGGGTCGGCCTTTTCGGCGCAAGCACGGGTGCCGCAGCCGCACTCGTTTCGGCCGCGGGGACCAGCATCGTGGGCGCCGTCGTATCGCGGGGCGGCCGACCCGACCTGGCGTGGACGACGCTCCCGTCGGTCCGCGCACCCACACTTCTGATCGTCGGCGAGCTCGACACGGACGTGATCAGGCTGAATCAAAAGGCCGCCGGGCAACTGACGTGCGAGCATCGCATCGCGATTGTGGCGGGTGCGACACACCTGTTCGAGGAACCCGGCGCGCTCGACGAAGTGACGCGCCTTGCCGTCGGCTGGTTCGAGCGCTGGTTGCGCCCGCGGCCCTCCTGAATACAGCACCGTGTCGTGACTTGGAGATGCGCCGCTCTGCATTCGCGCTTCCCGCATCGCGAGGATGGGACACATCACTTAAAGGACATCGATCATGAGCGGCATATTTCGGAATCGCACCGATGCGGGCAGGCAACTCGCCGCGGCGCTGGAGAGCTACGGTGGACGCAGCGATGTCGTGGTGCTGGCGCTGCCGCGCGGAGGTGTGCCGGTTGGCTACGAGGTGGCGCGCGCCTTGCAGTGCCCCCTGGACGTGCTTGTCGTACGCAAACTCGGGGCACCGTCCGATCCGGAGCTTGCGATCGGGGCAATCGCGACGGGCGACGCACTCTATCTCAACGAGTCCGCACTACGTAGCGTTCCTGTCACCGAGCAACAGCTTTTCGACACCATCGCACGCGAACGCATCGCGCTTCAACACCGGGAGCGGGCCTACCGGGGACAGCAGTCGCCTGCCCCGGTCGAAGGAAAGACCGTCATCGTCGTGGACGACGGCATGGCGACGGGGTCGACGATGCAAGCGGCCCTTGATGCACTGCGCAATCGGTGTCCGAAGCGAATTGTCGTCGCGGTGCCCGTGTGCCCGGCCGGGGCGCAAGCCCGTTTCGAGTCGATTGCAGATGACTTCATCTGCTTGCTGCAGCCGGTCTGGTTCATGAGCATCAGCCAGTTCTACGCAGACTTCCCGCAGACGAGCGACGAAGAGGTGCGAAGCTGCCTCGCCGCAGTGCAGGACCGGCAACGTGGTGCGGCGGACGGCGACGACGGCGTGCGTGCCGCTGCGCCGGACGGTGGCAAGCGCTGACCGGCTTCTCTGCCAGCGTGTCGTGCGAACCGAAACCGGCGCCCCGTCCCCGGATCGGGCACGCCACAACCGCATTTCGCACGGAGAAAACGCATGATGCAACCGCCGAAAACACCATTCCTTGCTGTTCGTGCGCTCGGGCAGCGTATGAACGGTGACAGCACCGACTACGACGCACTTCTGGAAATGGCGCGCGGCCGTGACCTGATTCTGCTGGGCGAGGCAACTCACGGCACGGCCGAGTTCTACCGCATGCGCGGGGAAATCACCCTGCGCCTGATCGCCGAGCAAGGCTTCGACACGATCGCCATTGAAGGAGACTGGCCCGACGCGTGGCGAATCGATCGCTTCGTGCAAGGCGAGGGGACCGACGACGCATCGTCCGCGCTTGACGATTTTGAGCGTTTCCCCGTCTGGATGTGGCGCAATCGGGAGGTACGCGACTTCATTGCCGCGCTGCGCGGAATCAACGTCACCAGGCCGCAGCAGACCCGGGTGGGCGTGTATGGCCTCGATCTCTACAGTCTCTATCGTTCCGCGGACGCGGTGATTCGCTACCTTGAGGGTGTGGACCCGGCAGAGGCCGCGCGCGCGCGTGCCCGCTACGCGGCGCTGGACCATGTGCGGGAGCCGCAGGCCTATGGTTACGCTGCGGCGTTCGGCGCCAGACCTGCCGCTCAGGCTGGAGCGGTGCGGCAGCTTCTGCAACTGCGTGCCGACCAGCTCGACCATCTGGCGCGCGACGGCACCGACGCACTCGATGCGCAGTTCTTCGCCGAGCAGAATGCGCAGGTCGTCGTCAATGCCGAAGCGTACTATCGCGGGATGTTCGGAAATCGGATGAACACGTGGAACCTGCGCGATGCCCACATGGCCGGCACGCTATTCGCGCTGGCGCGCTATCGCGTGCGCCGTGGCGGTAGCGGCAAGGTTGTCGTCTGGGCACACAATTCGCATCTCGGCGATGCGCGCGCAACGGAATCACGGCGTCGCGGCGAATGGAACCTTGGTCAGATCGTGCGGGAAAATGCTCGGCATCGGGCGCTGCTGGTCGGATTCACGACGTACACCGGGCATGTTTCAGCGGCTTCACGATGGGACGGCGAGGTCGAGCAGAAATGGGTGCGTCCCGCACTACACGACAGTTGGGAGCATCTTTTCCACACCACGGGTTACGACCGCTTCTTTCTGCCCATGCGGAGTGACAGCCCGCGCGCGCTCGACGAACCGTTTCTGGAACGCGCGATCGGCGTGCTGTATCTGCCGCAGACGGAGCGACAAAGCCACTATTTCGAAGCCGCGCTCGCGTCCCAATTCGACGCGCTCTTTCACCTCGACGAAACCAGTGCGGTCGAACCGCTCGAACCGTCGGTGGGGTGGCATAGCCGGGAGAGGAGCGCCGAGGCGCTTTAGCGGAGAGGTCAGCGACCTGAGGCGCCTCGTGGCGTCATGTGATCCCGAAGCGGTCGCGACCAATGCGGCTGCGCGGCAAACCGGCATTCCTGCGGCCGGATCGCGTTGATCGCGAACGCCTGCACTGCCGCGCGGTGCCGTTCCGTTTACGGTCCGGGCCCGTCAGCCGCGTCGTCATCCGGAATGCGGCCCGCCTCGCCGCCCTTACGGCGAGCGTCTTCAGCCGCTTCGGCAGCAATGACTTGCAGCTCGTTGCGCACGACACGCACCTCCGGGTGGTTCCTTGCGGCTTCGCTAATCAGCGAACCGGCCTCGACGGCGGACAGTGTGCCGCGCAAAGTCACGGTTCCGTCGCACACATGTACGTCAAGCGCATCGGCCTGGGCTTCAGCCGCATTGCGCAGAGCCGCCCGAATTGCAGTCATGACCTCCATTTGTGTCTGCTTGTCGCCCACATGAAGGCAATTGCGGATCGATGTGACACCCGGGAGCGCCGCCAACGTTCGTTCGGCCAGTTGCTTCTGATACGTCCAATCGACGCGCCCGTCGAGGGTAACGCATCCGTCGCGGACGGAAACCTCGAACGTGTCGGTCCGAAGGTATGCTTTCCACTTTAGCGTTTCGAGAGCGACATCGCGCAACTGCGCATCGGTGCATCGCGTGGACGCTGCGGGCACGATCTCCAGATCGTCTGTCACGGCAATGACACCTGGAATCTGCCGGGCCGCTTTGGCCGCAGCCAGTTTTGCGGCATAGGTCGCGACATGGCCGCTTAGCGTCGCGCGTGCGCCGCTGACATCCACGTCAATGGACTCCTTGCCGGCGAGCGGGTCATGGTGGAGTTCGTACTCGATTCTTTCAGCAAGCTCCCGATCCAGTGGGGCGAGCGGATACGTCTTGTGCCTGGCCATACCGTGTCCTCGTGAATGGGGCGCCTGCATCGGCAGCTTGCGGCCCTGAGTGGCCTTGAACCGCGACGCCGCGACAATGCAGGCCTGTCTCGCTGAAATACAGGTTAGTGATCAGCCCAGCCACGCGATTGACCTGTGTCAAGTATGCCGGCGGCTGCGCACGGCACGTCCGGAGGAAGGAAATCCGCCGTCCGGCACGATGACATCTGTGCCGACTTGAAGTCGAAACGCGACGTGGCTGTCGAGCGTATTCCGTGGCAATGGTGTCGATCGTGCGGCAACCCGTCACCGTGAAGTCGAGCCTGATCCGGATGTGATCGGTAGGGCCGGACAACTCGGCATTTCATGATCGTGCGATTTCGAAGGCACTACGATGCGTACCCATAGCATGACGAGGTCGCCCGCCGATCGCCGGGTAGCCTGCGAGGCTTATCGCATGCTGGCCGGAATGGATTTGCGCAACGAATGGCGCGCGCTTCACCAGCGTAGGACGGGTCGCAATCGTGAGATGACACGCCGGCTGCCCGCGCACCTGCGGCGCATGACGCGGGCACACGGACCGAAGATCGACGAGTACGCGGTATTTCGCGAACAAGAACGTATCGCCGGCGAGACCGAGGAATCCGTCTCTGCATCGATCGGGCTGCGTTGGGCGCCACCGGAATTGCGTGAAGACCAGGGCGAGATCGATGCGTCGCGGGAAAATCGACTGCCTTCACTCGTCGAACGCGAGCACCTGCGCGGCGACCTGCATGCGCACACGAATGCATCTTCCTCGGCCGGCTCGATCTGGTCGTCGGAGCCATTCACGGACACTTCGGGCTGTCGCGCGCCGCCCGGACTGAGCGTGTGCCGCGCGCAATGGACCATCGATGCTTCCCGCGCGGCCGCGAAAACTGTGTAGCACACCTCGCGAGTCATGCCACCGGAAACCCGTATGCGCCACCCGTCGGCGCTGCGCACGGGTCGACTCGGGGCCAGTGGCCGCAACGTGTCGTGCACTGTCTGCTCGCGGAAGGGCGGCCGGTATCTTGCCCTTGAGCATTGATCTCCGTCAATGGCCGCAGTCCTGACCAACCGAGAATGAATGTGTTACTGACGAGGAGGAGGTATGACATGAATGAATCGTCCACCAAACTGCCGGTCAAGAAGCCGCAAGAGAGCGCGGAGCGTTCGCCGATGGCGCCGTACTGGCATCCTGTCGAAGCGCTGCGGCACGAGATGGATCGACTGATCGACGATTTCAATCGCCGCGCGGGCGTGCCGTCGGCGAGGCACTCGTTCTTTGAGCGCCAGCCGTTCTGGCGCCGCGAACGCGAATGGGCGGCCGAGCCCGCGGTCGATTTCGCGGAAACCGACAAGTCATACGAAATCACCGCGGAACTGCCGGGGCTGAGCGAGAAAGACATCGAAGTCAAGCTCTCGAACGGTGGTTTGTCGATTCGAGGCGAGAAGCAGGAAGAGAAGGAGGAGCAGAACAAGGACTACTACGTCCACGAGCGCCGCTTCGGCTCGTTCGAACGCTACTTCCGGATGCCCGATGGTGTCGACCGGAACAAGATCGAGGCATCGTTCGAGAAAGGGGTTCTGACGGTCACGCTGCCGAAGACATCGGAAGCTCGCAAGGCCGAGAAGAAGATCGAAGTCAAGGCGAGGTGATGCAGCCGGGCCGGCATCCGTCGACGCACGCCTGCGGATGCCGGGGCCGATGAATCCCGCTTCGTATCGCGCTGGCTGCGCATGGCCGTGGACGCGGCCCCGTCATGCTCGCGGCGCATGTGCGCTGCACCCGTGAATCACGGTCCGACGCTCGACCCCGGGCGATGCACACACAGCCACGTCCCGCATGCAGCAAGGAGGGAGCATGAATTCCGCAAAGATACTTGTCGTGTTCTATTCACGAACAGGCACGACCCGCCGGGCCGCGTCCGCACTGGCGGCGATGCTCGCCGCCGACGTCGAGGAAATCATCTTGACGCAGGGGCGCTCGGGCCCGTTCGGATATCTGCGCTCGCTTATCGAGGCGATCAACCGGAAACCGGCGGACATCGTCGCGCCGAAGCGGGACCCGGCAGCATACGATCTCGTTGTGATCGGATCCCCGGTCTGGGCGGGCTGCGTATCTTCGCCAGTACGCGCCTATCTCGACGCGAATCAGCGGCGTTTGCCGCAGGTTGCATTCTTCTGCAGTTTCGCGCAACGCGGCGCGGAGTCGGCATTGGCTCAAATGCGGATGCTCGCGCGCCAGGCGCCGCTGGCCGAATGCCGGGTCACGCCGCGCGAAACGTTGCACGGCCAGGCCAGTCCAATTCTGGCGGCATTTGCCGAGCGGGCCATGCGCAAGCTGGCAGAGTCGGTCGCGTTGACGCATGTCAACCAGATAGCGCCGTCGCCATGGAAAATAGGTGCATGAAACCGGGTATTGCGAGCGCACCACACTGATGAATCGGTTCTCGCCATCAATCGGAGCGATCGACAGGAGTGGAGCATGGGAATCGGGATGCAGATCGCTTATTTCGGCTTTGCCGGATCGGCACATCTGGAAGCGGAAGCGAGCATCCTGCTGATGCGTCTCGAGCCGTTCAGTCGGCAACTGGCCGGGTGCCATCTCGCGATCGAGGCCATGGGAGCGTCGACTCGCCAGCCGAGGTATGACATACGACTCGATCTGATCATGCGCACGGGGGAATTCTGTCCCGTTCCGCACATGATGGGTGGGGATCCCGTGGACGCGCTGGAGCGGGCATTCGACTTTGCGGAGCGGAAACTCGCCAGGACCGCTGGGGCCGAATCCCACGAGAGTTCGCGCTGACACGTCCCGCGCTCCGGACGCGATTCGCCATGGGATGATCGACCGGTCTGCGGCGGTTCGCCAGGCGTAGTCTGCCTGGCAGTTGCGATGGGGGCGGCGCAGTGAGCGCCTCCGCTCCAGCTAATCTGCTTCGCTGCCCGTGAAAACGCCGTGTTCCGGTACTCCAACCGTATCGTCGACCCACTGAACCCGCCACGTGCCAGGCACCGGTGCAAGCCCGGCATCACATAGCCGGCGCGCGATGCCGGCCCGGGGCAATGCGGGTTGACTACCGCATTCCATGCGTTCGGTTGCCGTTCTTGATTCAGATCACGGGAGCAGCAGTGGCGCGGAGCCAGGATGAACGTGCCCGGCCGGTAGCGCCCGGAAATACCGGACCGTGTGCCTGTCGCTCGCGGCCCGGCCGCGACCATCGGAGGACTCGTCATGGATCACGGAAAAACACACATCGTCTGGTTCGGCGACCTGCGCCGCGGCGACGTGGCGCGTGTCGGTGGAAAGAATGCGTCGTTGGGCGAACTGACCGCCAACTTGTCCGCACAGGGCGTGAGCGTGCCACCCGGATTCGCGTCGACCGCGGATGCGTACTGGCGATTCATCGATGCAAACGGATTGCGGCAGACCATCGGCAGCACGCTCGACGCCTTCACCGCACGCAAGATGGCGCTCGCCGAGGCCGGTGCGTCGATTCGGCAGTCGATCCTCCACGGAGACTGGCCCGACGACATTGCGGACTCGATCCTGGATGCTTACAGGCAATTGTGCCGTCAGTCCGGCGGAGGCGACGTCGCCGTCGCCGTGCGCTCGAGCGCGACCGCCGAGGATCTGCCCGACGCGAGTTTCGCTGGCCAGCAGGAAACCTACCTGAACGTGCGCGGCGAGCATGCGTTACTTGCTGCTTGTCGCCGGTGCTATGCATCGCTGTTCACTGACCGTGCGATTGCCTACCGCGAAGAAAAGGGCTTCGATCACTTGCGTGTCGCGCTGTCGATCGGCGTCCAGCGAATGGTGCGTTCGGACGTCGGCGCGGCCGGCGTCATGTTCTCGCTCGATACGGAAACGGGATTCGACAAGGTGGTGCTGATCAGCGCGGCGTGGGGGCTTGGCGAGAACGTCGTGCAGGGCACCGTGGACCCCGACGAATACGAAGTATTCAAGCCATTGCTCGGCGATCCGGCGTGTACGCCTGTCATCGGCAAGACGCTTGGCGGCAAGGCGTACAAGCTGATCTATGCGCGCGACGAGAATGCGCCGACCCGCAACGTCCCGACCTCGAAGGCCGAACGTACCGCCTTCGTCCTGGCGGATCGCGACATCCTTGCGCTTGCGAACCGGGCTTGCGCGATCGAGGCGCATTATGGGCAGCCGATGGACATCGAATGGGCGAAGGACGGTATCAGCGGGGAATTGTTCATCGTACAGGCGCGCCCCGAAACCGTGCAGTCCCGACGCGAAGCTTGCGCCATCAAGACATATCGGCTCGGTCAGACCGGCCGGAAGCTGCTCACCGGCGTCAGTGTCGGCGAGGCCATCGCGGCCGGCAGCGTGTGTGTGATCGACAGTCCGCGCGACATGGCACGATTCGTCGATGGCGCGGTGCTCGTGACGCACACGACAGATCCGGACTGGCTGCCCGTGATGCGCCGCGCCACGGCGATCATCACCGATCATGGCGGCCGCACGTCGCATGCCGCGATCGTGAGCCGCGAACTGGGATTGCCGGCAATCGTCGGCACTGGCAACGCAACCCGCTTGCTGCACGATCAGCAGGAGGTGACGGTATCGTGTGCGGAGGGCGAGGCCGGATTCGTCTATGAAGGCATCGCGCAGTACGACGTGGAGGCGATCGACCTGACCGACCTTCCGGCCACTCGTACGCGGATCATGCTGAACCTCGCGAATCCGGCTGCGGCTTTCAGGTGGTGGCGTCTGCCTGCCGACGGAATCGGGCTCGCGCGAATGGAGTTCGTGATCAGCAACCATATCAAGGCCCACCCGATGGCGTTGGCTCACTACGATACGCTGACGGACCTGCACGCGAAGCGCGCCATCGCAGCCCTGACGTCGGGCTACGACGACCCGTCGAACTACTTCGTCGAGCGACTCGCGTACGGCCTCGCGCGTATCGCGGCGGTATGCCATCCCGCGCCGGTGATCGTCCGCATGAGCGATTTCAAGACGAACGAGTACGCGCATCTGGTCGGCGGCGCGCAGTTCGAGCCGCGGGAAGAGAATCCGATGCTCGGATTTCGCGGCGCATCGCGTTACTACTCGCCGCGCTACCGTGACGGATTCGCGCTCGAATGCCGGGCCATTTCCCGGCTGAGAAACGATATGGGTTTCAGGAACGTGGTCGTGATGATTCCGTTCTGCCGCACACTCGACGAGGCGGACCGCGTGCTCGACGTCCTGGCTGCGAACGGGTTGAAGCGCGGCGAAGATGGATTGCAGATCTATGTGATGTGTGAAATTCCGTCGAACGTCATCCTGGCGAGCCAGTTTGCGCACCGCTTTGACGGTTTCTCGATAGGAAGCAACGATCTGACTCAATTGACGCTTGGCGTCGACCGCGATTCGGCGGAACTGGCCGGATTGTTCGATGAACAGAATGAAGCCGTGAAGTGGATGATCGCCCGCGTGATCGAGTCGGCCCGGAACGCGGCGGCGAAGGTAGGCCTATGCGGCCAGGCGCCGAGCGACCATCCAGAATTCGCTGATTTTCTCGTCGCTTGTGGAATCGACTCGGTTTCGGTCAGCCCCGATAGCTTCATCGCGGTCAAGCGCCGTGTGGCGGCTGCGGAACAGGGCGGGCCCGGCCAGCATTCGTCACCGACGTGAACGGGAAACGAAGGGTTGCGCGACCGTACCCGATCGGAGCAAAGGCCGCGTCACGCCGTGCACGAGTTCAGCCGGCCGTCTTCGGCCCGGGCAAACGTCGCCTGCAGGACGGGATGGACGTCGGCGCGCCAGCGCTCACCGGTAAACAGTCCGTAGTGGTCGCAATGCTCGATGTCAACGCGCAGCCGCGCATCCGACGCGAGGCCGCTGCACATTGCCAGCGCGGCATGGGTCTGTCCGGTGCCGGTGACCGCATCGCGCTTGCCTTCTACGGTCAGCAGCACGATTGCACGTAGCGCGGCGGGATCGACCCGCCGGCCATTGACGTACCAGGTTCCGTTCGCGAGGCATGCACGCTGAAAAACGATGTCGATCGTATCGAGGAAGTACTCGGCCGGCATATCGAGGAGCGTCAGATATTCGCGCAGTGCCCGGCGCGCATGCGCGAGCGCGTCGGCATCGCCGCTCAAAGCGGCCTGTCGATAGCAGTCCAGGAGCGTCATATATCGTTGCGGGTACACGACCGCGATCTCGGCGCGTTGCAGATAGGCCGGGAATACCTGCCGTCCGAATCCGGCAAAGCCGGGTGGCACCGCGTCGATCAGCGTGGCGCGACACCAGGCGAGCGAACGAGACCGGGCTGCGATTCCGAGCGCACTCGGATTGATTCGTGCGTCGAGAGGGCCGCCGATCAGTGTGAGGCTTGTCGGCAGCACTGCCCCGCGTTGCGCTCGCAGAGCGATCGCGCCGAGCGACGGGAACGTCGCTTGACAGACGGCGACGACGTGCACCGGTCGGCCGTCGACCAGCAGTGCATCAATGAAGCCGTCGAGCATCGCCACGTACTCGTCGAGGCCGAATCGGCCCGCATGACGCGGCACGTCGCGCGCATTAGCCCAGTCGGTGACGAAGACGTCGCCGTCGGCAAGCAGCGTCTCGACCGTCTCCCGCATCATTACGGCCGCGTGGCCGGCCAGCGGCACGCACAGCAGAATCACGCGTCGCATGCCCTCTCGCGCGAAGCGGTGCAGCAAGCAAAACGGGTTTTGCGCGACGATCGTGTCGTCGACGGCAACGCGCTGGCCGTCCAGATCAACCGAATCGATCGTGAACCGCGGCGCGTCGGCGTGCAGGTCGAGCAAGGGCTCGAACAAATCAGCGTAGTAAGACGGCGCAGCGTCGGGCCAAAGGCCACGCGCGAGCTGCGCGGCCGCGTCCCACGTACATAACCACTGTCGCTGTCGTTCGATCAGGTCATACCACATGTCGCATGCGCGGGAAATCGCAGGGAATCCGGATACGCCTACTGTCGCCCGATCGCGCAGCGACGTGTTGACCTGAATCAGCGTCGCTCCGACATCCGGTGCATAAGCTGGTCTTCGGATCCTCGATTGAAGCAGGGGGTGGAGCATGGACGTGTCCCGACGCATACTAGTCGTTTTCTACTCGCGCAGCGGGACGACTGCGGCGTTGGCGCGGCAGCTCGCTGCCGAGCTCAACGCAGATTGCGAACCTCTGCATGACGCCGACAGTCGACGGCGGCTCGGCGCCATCGGCTTTCTGCGCTCACTTTCCGACGTGATCAACAAGCGTGCCGCGGACTTGCGGCCGACGACGTGCTGGCCGTCGGTATACGACGTCGTTGTGCTCGGCACGCCGGTTTGGGCCGGGCGCGCGTCGACGCCTGTATCGACCTGGCTTGCGCGTCACGGGCCGGAACTGCGCGCGACCGCATTCTTCTGCACGATGGGCCTGCGCGGCGACCTGACTGCATTCGAGCAGATGCAGGTGCTGGCAGGGCGCAAGCCGATCGCGACGTGCTCAATCTCGGGACGCGAGATTCGTGATGGCATGGCCAGGAGAAAACTCGCGCGTTTTGCCCGCTCGATCGTCCGCAGGCTTACTCCTCACATGAGCGTGGAGCGAGCAACGTGACGGCGCGAGCAGGGGGCGAGCGTCACTACGATCATGTGCTGGTCGGCGGCGGCGCCGCCGGCGTGTCAGCCGCACATACGTTGCGGCGCGTGAATCCGGTGGCACGCATCGCGATCCTGTGCGGCGAAGGCGTGCTGCCCTACCAGCGACAGCCACTGACAAAGGAATTCCTCGCGGGAAACATTGCTCCGGCGGCAATCGAGATACATCCGGCCGGTTTTTACGACATGCGCCGGATCGACCTGCTGTTGGGCGCGAAGGTCGTTTCGGTCGATCGGGGCGCGCATGCGGTCAGGCTCGACGATGGCTCCGCGGTGCGGTACGGCAAGCTGCTGGTGGCGACCGGCGCCTCGCCGCGTGATCTGGTGGTGCCGGGCGCCACGCTGACCGGCGTCTACCACCTTCACGACATCGGCGACGCGGCCGCGCTTCGCGAAAACGCTGCCCGGCGCCGCCGCGTGCTTGTCGTAGGCGGCGGCTTCACGGGTATGGAAGCGGCGGCTACGCTGCGCGAGCGAGGTCTGGAAGTCACGCTCGTCGAGCGCTGCGAACGATTGTTGCCGCAGTTGCATTCCGCCCGACTGTCCGGTCATTTCGGCAGGATGTGTGCATTGCGCGGCGTCGACGTTCGTATCGGAACGACAGTCGGGCGCTTCATCGGGCACGAGTCGATTGAGGCGGCCGTGCTCGCCGACGGCCAGGTCGTCGAATGCGATTTCGTCGTGATCGCCGTGGGCGTCGAGCCTAATTGCGGACTTCTTGCGGGCAGCGGCGTCGCGACAGCGGACGGTGTGCTCGTCGATGAATGCCTGCAATCGTCGGATCCGGACATCTATGCAGCCGGCGATGTGGCGCGGTTTCGCGATCCCGTGTTCGGCATGCAGAGGCGTATCGAACATTGGGACAATGCGGTGCGTCAGGGGCGCCTCGCGGCCAGGAACATGTGCGGCGCGCGCTTGCCGTATCGGGATGTGTCGATCTTTTACGGAAACGTATTCGATGTGCCATACAACTTCCTCGGCAACGCCTCGGATGCGACCGAAGTCGTCGAACAGGGTGGATTCCCGAACGCCCCGTATTCGTTGCTCTATCTGAAACATCATGTCCTGCGCGCGATGTTCTCGATCGGCGTGCGTGCGGACGAAATGACCGCTGCCGAGGAGGCGATCCGCCACCGGGTCAATCTTCGGGCGCACCTCGAGGCTGCGACACACAACGCGTTGCAGCTGCGCGAGCTGCCGGCCCAAACGGTCCTGATCCTGCAGGGCGGCGGTGCGCTAGTGGTCTGCGTCAAACAGATTGCATCTTATTCAGTTTGGCCCTGGCACGCGTGACTTTCGCGAGGATGTCGGAGGCTTTTGCTGTCCAGATGAATGGTTTCGGATGACGATTGTGCTTCTGCACGTACTGTTCGATTGTGCTGACCAATTCGGGTACCGAGCGGAACGCCGCACGTCGCAACTGGTTCACTGATAAGTCACGAAAGAAGCGTTCGACCATGTTGAGCCAAGAGGCACTGGTGGGCGTGAAATGCATGTGGAATCGCGGGTGCTTGGCAAGCCATGCCTGTACCTCGGGGTGCTTATGGGTTGCATAGTTGTCAGCGATCAAATGCAGCTCCTTGTCCTTGGGCGTGTTGCGATCGATCTTGCGCAAGAAGCTCAACCACTCCTGGTGACGATGTTTAGTCTGGCACTGGCCAATGACACTGCCATCGAGCGTGTTCATCGCGGCAAACAGCGTCGTCACACCATGGCGCTTGTAATCGTGCGTCATCGTTTGAGCGCGACCTCGCTTGAGCGGCAAGCCCGGCTGGGTCCGATCAAGTGCCTGGATCTGGGACTTCTCATCGCAGCACAGGACCAAGGCGTGCTCCGGGGGATCGAGATACAGCCCGACGATGTCCTCGAGTTTCTCGGCAAAGTGCTTGTCGTTCGATACCTTGAAGCTCTCTAACCGATGCGGCTTGAGGCCATGCGCCTGCCAGATGCGCCGCACGCTCGCCTCACTTATGCCGGCCACCGCTGCCATGCTGCGTGTGCTCCAATGCGTCGCGTTATCCGGACGTTGCTGCGTCGTCAGTGCCACAACGGTCTTGACCTTGCGCGCGGAGATCTTCGGCTTGCGCCCGGGTCGCGTCTCATCCCGCTCGATCCCCGTCACACCGTCAGCTATAAAGCGAGCGCGCCAGCGTGCGACCGTGCCTCGCCAGATAGCCAGGTCCGCACTGATCTCTTTATCTGTCTTTCCCTGCGCTGCGAGCAAAATCATCTTGGCGCGCTCAGCCAGTCGAACCGGAATCGTCCGGCCAGTAGCCCACGTCTTTAACTGTTTGCGCTGTGCTTCACTTAGCTCAACTTTCGCCGCGATTCGCATGAGTTCTCCCTCCGTATCAAGGAGACTCGTAAACCGCGATTAAGTTGCATTATTTGTGACGCACTACACTAGGTGCGTTCGAAAGCGGCGCAATCGCCGCGCTCGAGGCGCGGGGCGTTCGGCCGGACGTGATCGCAGCCGTCTCGATCGGTGCGTTCAACGGCGCTGTTGCCGCGAGTCATCCGGGGCATGCAGCCGAGGCACTCGTTGCGTTCTGGCGCGAACTTTCGATTCCGAATCCGGTGGGCGTGCCGTTATCCGGCTATGCGGGACATGCCATGCTCGCGTGGCATATCATGCTGTTCGGCGTTCCGAATTTCCTGCGACCACACGGGTGGCTCGACGGGATTCCTTCATCCGGCCGCGCGCCATGGTGGACGAGTTGCTACGACACGCAACCGATGCTTACCCTGCTGCGCCGCCATGTCGACTTCGACGCGCTGGCGGCCAGCGCGACGCGCCTGCTGCTCGGGACAGTGGACGTGGAAAGCGGAGAACGGCGTATCTTTGACAGTTATGTCGATCGTATTACGCCCGAGCACCTGCTTGCCAGCGGCAGCTTGCCACCGGCGATGCCGTGGACGCTGATAGATGGTCGCGCTTACTGGGACGGAGGCATTATCAGCAACTCGCCGCTCGACCTCGTGATCGAACGGTGCGGACGGATAGCCGGGCGCGTATTCGTCGTCGATCTGTTTTCAGGGCCGCGGCCGCTGCCGTCGAACCTGATCGAGGTCATGCTGCGGCGCGACGAGATCGTCTATGCCGATCGGGTGCGTAACGACTTGCGGTTCGAGGAAAATGCAAACGATTTCCGCGATCTGATCGAACGTATAACCAGCCGGCTCGATTACGCGACAGCGGCGCGCATACGCCAACTCCCGGAATACATTCGGTTGATGGGGAATCGCGCACCCGGACGTGTTTTCAGGATCGCTCTGGATGGTCATGCCGCGGCCGGGAACACGTTTGCACGCGACTTCGATTTTTCCGATACATCGATCTCGGCGTTGTTCGAACTGGGTCGTGCCGCGGCGTTCGACGTACTCGCAACCGATGCGACGGAATCGTGCACCGGGGGCAGCCGGGAGGTCTAGCTAGCCGAGCCAGGCCGCCAGCGCCTTGAACGCTTTCTATTCCACTGCGGGAAAGGCGTCGACGTTCGCGTGGCCCGGCACGCGTATGCTGGCGGAGATTCTGAAGTAGGCATGACGAATCCCGTGAGTGTCGCCTTTGACGGAGCCGGGAATGACCGGCAATCACACGGCCGGCGATGAGCGAGCCGAGCGTCGACCGAACGACGATGAGGGTTCGATGCCTTGCCCGAACCACGGAATCACGGCGCCGAGCGATGCGACATACCGTGCCCAGCCGCCCGGGTTGCCTGCGAACAGCGACGCGCACACGGACCCGGCGAGTGCATCGCGGTCGAGCGGCTCGTCGAGCAACAGTTGCGGCCATAGGCAGTATGCGTGGAGAATCGCACGCGTGAATTCTCGCACGGTCATGTGAGCGAACACCTGATTCAGCAGCGGAGCGTCCGCGAGCATCGGCTGGACGGCCAGCAGCGAGTCGAGCGTCCGGTCGTCCGGCTCGTATTCGAGCACGCAGCTGAGCGTCCGCAAGATGCTGCCGAGATGCAGGAGCAAGAGGCGGCGGGCTTCGGTTTCACTTGGCATGGGGCATCCGGATCGGTGGGGCTGATTGCTTCGTTCGGTTCACTGAAATCTATGAACGATCTCGCGCGTGAGTGTTGATGGAGGTCAAGCACGGTACTCAGGATCTGTCCGGATATCGATTGTTGTCGTCTGGGCCGTGCGTGTGCCGGTCGTGCCGCGAGGTCGGTCCTCGGTATCGGCGCGCCGCGCGGTATTGCCAGGATGAGCGGATATCGGCCACGGTAGGTTTGACGCCCGGACACAAGCTGATCGGCTGCGTCCCGGCGGTCGTCGAAGATCATTGCAATTCCCGTTGGCGTCGTGGCGTGCGTCGCAGCGCTGGCCGGCACGAAATTCGACTTTCGATGCCGGAGCTCGGTCGAGCCTGCGTTCGCCCGGCTTCAACGATGCGTCGCGTGCCCATGGGGATCGTCATCGAACCGGATGCTGCGCTCGAAGCCGTTCGAGCCGTGCGAGGATCTCGTCGGTCCGGCGCAGCAATGTCTTGTTCCCCTCGGCCCTCTCCCTGACGGTATTCAGTCTTGCGCGCCAGTACGCGGGATCGCTGATGGATGTCTTCGTATGGAAGTATGACCGGGTCTGCTCGAGCAGACGAATGGATCCTTCGATATGGGATAGCTCGCGTTCGACGTCGCAGTACCGGTTCATGCAGGATCTCCGGTGGGTTGAGTGACGCATGCTGGACTTCAGGTATCCATCGCGTCTTGATTTCACTCAATGCATCCAATTATCGGGTTTTTCGCGGATTCGATAAATAATTCGGAATACGTAATTAATGGAATTGGCGACGGATCGGGTGGCGGATAGCGTGATGCCAAGGCCGGAAAATCGACCCGTCATGATGTCCGGCCAGCACGCGCAGTGATGTTTCGCTGCCATTGCATCAGATGAATCGGCGATCGTTTTGATCGCCTGCGCGCACAGGATGACGTGCGTCAAGAAGGATTGCCCGGCAAGAGCGAAGATCGACATTCCTGCATGTCGATCGCGATCGGACTCGACATGATCCTTGCCGTCTGTGTCTTCAAGCTCATGGTACGGAAACCAGACCGGGGTGCGCCGTCGACTTCACGAACGCGTGCCGTCCGATCACGACGGCGACTCCGATCGGCGCGCCGAGCTGACCTGCATCAATCCCGTGCGGCGAAGCCGCACCTACCGTTGTTTTTATCGGATGCGAACAGGAGTTGATGGCCATGAAAAGCGACAGCGACCTGAAGAAGGACGTCGAGCAGGAACTCGAGTGGGACCCGTCGATCGATGCCGTGCGCATCGGCGTGGAGGTGCATGAACGCATCGTGACGCTGACCGGACACGTTTGCAGCTATCTGGAAAAGATCGCGGTGCGCAAGGCCGTCGAGCGTATCGAAGGTGTGCGTGGCATCGTGCTGGAGCTCGGGGTGAGAACCGATGACGGCAAGCGTCGCTCGGACGAGGACATCGCCGTCGCTGCACGCTCGCTCCTGCAGTGGGATGCCGGACTCGGTGAACAGGCCGTGCACGTGACCGTCGAGAACGGATGCGTGACGCTGTCGGGTGAGGTGATGTGGGGTTACCAGATGCAGGAGGCCGAGCACGCCGTCGAGCGGCTGCGTGGCGTCACCCGGATTTTCAACGAGATCCATGTCCGGCCCCATCCGACCCGTGCGGACGTAGCAGGCAAGATCGAGGCCGCGTTGACCCGGCACGCGGCGGAAGAGGTCGGGCATGTCGGCATTACGGTTCAGGACGGCTGCGTGACGTTGACCGGCCAGGTGGATTCGCTGCGCGAGCGGCGAATCGTTTTCGATGCCGCATGGTCGGCACCGGGTGTGCGCGACGTGGTTGACCAGCTTTCCGTTGCATGATGACTCGGGCGGACGTCGAGCGACGTGCCGCTTCGTCCCGATGGGGAGAATGAACATGAATGCCGCGATGCTCTGCTCCCGCGATGTCGCCATGTGTACCACGCAGGCAACCGTCGTCGAGGCAGCCGAAATGATGCGCGATACCCATGTCGGCGATCTGGTCGTCGTACGTGAACAGGAAGGACGAAGCATGCCGGTCGGGATGGTGACCGATCGCGACATCGTGCTTACGGTGGTTCGCGCTGACGCGGCGGCCGGCTCACTGTTCGTCGGTGACATCATGTCGGCACCCGTCGCGATCGCTCACGTCGACGACGACATCTGGCTGCTCGCGAAGCGGATGCGTCAGCATGGTGTTCGCCGGCTACCGGTCATCGGCGACGACGGGGAACTGGTCGGTATTGTTACGCTCGACGATCTGCTGCGCGCGGCCGCGGCGCTGCTCGACGAGTTGCGTCTCGTGGCGGCCCGCCAACCGTATTTCGAGGAGAAGCAGCGTGGCTGATCCGGTTCATTCTGGTTCAAGCTGCGCCTTACGCGACGCAGCGGCGCGCCCGGTGCCGGTGCGATGCGTCGCCATGACGCACGCGATCCAATGACACGCGTTCGCCGCGTCTACCCGCGCACCCCGCTGCGTTGCTGGCTCGGCTGCCTTGGTCTTTGCCTGCTGCTGTCGAGCGCCACGACGTGGCTCGGTGCAAGCTACGACCATCCGGTGAGCGCGGGTGTCGTGACTGGCATGAGTGCGTCGGAATGCGCGCGCGTGGGCGCGCGGCCCGCAGGATCGTTGCTGACGACACCGCTCCCCGAACACGACATCTGTCTGCCGCTGTTCGTTTATCACGCGTCGTATCCGGATGCCGCGAGCGACGTCCCGTCGTACCGCACATGGGTACTCGAGCAGCGGGTGGGCGAATTCTGGCAACTGTTCGGCTACGTGCTTTTGCTGTGGGCGACGATACTGGTCCTCATCGTCTGCCCGATCGTGGTCATTCGCCGCCGGGCCCGGCAGCGCCGCCGCGGGTCGCGCCCCCGGGCGAGCGTGGATCGGCGCAACGGCAGCGATGCGTGAACTTCGTCGACTTGCTCGACAGGTTTCCGATTGCCGACGCGACGACTCGACATTCATCGCGGCAGGCGGTACAGCGGCCTGCGCGAAAGCGATGAGCAAGGGGCAGCGACCATGGCGATTCCAGTTGAATTGCATAGTGCGAACTGGTCCGTGACGATTGCCGTCGATACTGGTGGCTACCGTTGCTCGGCCGCGAGAATGTCCGCTCGCCTGACAGCGAGTCCGGGCAGGTATTCGTGCCTCACCGGGTATCGACCGCAAGGCGCGGCGCTGGATGGCGTGCGCAATGGCATGACATTGATCCAGATGAGACAGTCGGACGCGTTCACGTTCTGCCGATCTGGCGCGCTCATTGGGCGATACGCGGATAAAGTAGCGCGCTTGCCGTGGCTAGCGACGCGAGAGAGCCGACGAGCACGAGGAAGTCGGTGGCGAGCCCGATGTGCGCAATCGCGCCGTAGCCGGGCAACAGCAGCAGGCGAAGCGCGTCGACCTGATAGCTGAGCGGATTCAAGTGCGCGACGATCTGGAGCGCACGCGGCATCATCGCGGTCGGGTAGATCGCGTTGCTGGCGAAAAAGAGCGGCATGGTCAGCACCTGTCCGACTCCCATGAAGCGCTCCCGCGTCTTCACGAGGCAGGCGACGATCAGCGAGAACGTCGAGAAGACCGCCGCGCCGAGCACGACGAACAGCACGAGGCCGGCGAGCGCGACCGGATCGTAGCGCATGTGCACACCCAGCATAGCCCCGAGTGCCATCACCACGGCGGCTTGGACCAGCGCGCGGGCGCCGCCGCCCAGCGCCTTGCCCATCACAAGTGAGACGCGTGGTGTCGGCGTGACGAGAAACTTGTGGACGATGCCCAGATCCCGCTCCCAGATGATCGAGATGCCGTTGAAGATCGCGATAAACAGCACGCTCTGCGCGAGAATCCCGGGCGTCAGGAAATCGAGGTAGGGGATGTCGGTCGTTTCTATCGCGCGTGCCCGACTCATTACCTGCCCGAATATCAGCAGCCACAGTGCCGGCTGGATCGCGCGCGTCGCCAGCTCGGTCGGGTCGTGCCGCAGTTTGCGGATCTCCATGTCGGCAATCGCCAGCGTTTTCTGCGCGAATCCGGTCATGTGCCGAAGCGCACGCCGCATGCGCGCGTGCGCGAGTGCGCTCCTGCCCGTCTCATCCGAGCCGCTGGGTAGTTCGGCGAGTCTGCGAGATTTCATCGTAGGATCCTTCCAAACCGGCATCGTCGCGCGTGAAATGCTCGAACGCCTCGTCGAAGGTGGCGCCGGGGCGCACGCTCGCTGCCAGTTCGCGCGGGCTGCCGATCGCCGTCACGCGGCCGCGGCTCATGATGGCCACTCGGTCGCACATCTGCTCGGCTTCGTCGAGGTAATGGGTCGTCAACAGTACCGTGGCGCGATACTCGGCGCGTAGCCGCGCGACCAGCGACCAGACGGTAGCGCGGGCAATCGGATCGAGCCCGACGGTTGGTTCGTCGAGAAAAAGGACCCGAGGGCGATGCAGCGTGGACTGCGCGATCTCGAGGCGCCGGATCATGCCACCGGAATAGGTTTTCACGAGTTTGTCGCCGAATTCGGAGAGATCCATGAAGGCGAGCGCGTCGCGAATTCGCGCGGCCCGCTCTGTGCGCGGCAGGTCATACAGCTTCGCGAATACGAGCAGGTTTTCGTAGCCGGTCAAGTCGCCGTCGGCCGACAATGCCTGTGGCACGTAGCCGATCGCGCGGCGCACGGCACCGGCGGCTTTCACGATGTCGAAGCCAGCGACCGTGGCATGGCCCGAGGTCGGCACAAGCAGCGTCGTCAGCATCTTGATCACTGTCGTCTTGCCGGCGCCGTTGCGACCGAGCAGGCCGAGCGCTTCGCCGGGCATTACCGTCAGCGTCAGTGCGTCGACCGCGCACAGCTCGCCGAAGCGCCGGGTAAGCCGGTCGGTGTCGACGATCGGTACGACAAGCGAAGTGTCATTCATGATGTGTCTTGCCGCGAAGGCCGATCCGTCCAATGTTCGCGATCCATTCTTCCAGCCGGCCGCACGGCACGCTTGACACATGTCAAGCGCCTGCGCCACGCGTGGCCGCGAGACGGAGCGCGGCCGGATCGTCGCCGTTTCCGGAGGGTCGCGGGCGCGACGTTGATCGCGATCAACATCGCGCGGCGGGACGCCAATACGATGGATTGCATCTCCCTCGAGGGTGGCAACCATGAACAGGATCGGATCCACCTGCCGTGTGCTCGCGCTTTGCGCGGCGGCATGCATTGCGTTGCTGATGGAGCCGGCACATGCTCAGCATGCGGGTCATGTCCCTCACCAGGATTTCCACGGTCGCGACTTTCACCATTTTGCGCCTCAGGAGCGCGCGCACTGGCGCAGCGGCCGCTGGGTGCAGGACTGGCATGACGGGCGTTACGCGTGGTGGTGGATCGTCGACGGCTACTGGTACTTCTATCCCGAACCGATGTATCCGTTTCCGACCTACATTCCGCCCGCGATCGTCATTCAACAGCCGCCGCCGACCCCGGCACAGCTCCCGCCGGAACGTGCGTGGTACTACTGCAACGATCCGCGCGGATACTATCCGTATGTCGCGTCGTGCAATGGCGTCTGGACCGCGGTGCCATCGGCCCCAGGTCCGGCGCCGCAATGACGCAAGCGACGCTTGTCCGCATCGGTGCGGCCGGGCGCCGGCAGCACGATCGCGCACCGGCGGCGCAGGAGGGCACATGATGAATGGATCCTGGCCGGATGCCGACATCGACGACGTACTGCTGACGGATTTGTACGAGCTGACGACGATGCAGGCCGCGTTCGATGCCGGAATGAACGAAGCGACCAGCTTCGAGTTCTTCGTACGGGCGCTGCCGGAACATCGCGCATTCCTGATGGCGTCGGGACTGGCGCCCGTGCTCGACTATCTGGAGCGTCTGCGCTTCACTGCCGCCACGCTCGAACGCCTGGCCGCAACCAGGCGCTTTCGCGCGGATTTTCTCGCGTCGCTCGCGGGCTTCCGCTTCACAGGCACGGTCGACGCGATGCCGGAAGGCACAGTGTTCTTTGCCAACGAACCGATCCTGCGGATCACGGCGCCGCTTCGCGAGGCGCAGTTCGTCGAAAGTCGCGTGATGAATCTGCTGCATTACGCAACGCTGGTCGCCAGCAAAGCCGCGCGCGCCACGCTTGTCGCGCACGGGAGGTTGCTGGTCGATTTCGGACTGCGGCGCGCCCATGGTGCGGAGGCCGCGATGCTGGCCGCGCGCGCCAGCTACCTGGCGGGGTTTTCGGGTACGGCGACCCTGCTCGCCGGTTTGCGCTATGGCATTCCCGTGTACGGCACGATGACGCATTCGTACATCCAGGCACACGACGACGAAGCGCTCGCGTTCGAGCATTTCGCGCGATCGCAGCCGGACAACGCGATGCTGCTGATCGATACCTACGATACGGAGCATGCAGCGCACAAGGTGGTCGAACTGGCGCGCCGGCTCGCGCCCGATAACGTGCGCATCAAGGGCGTGAGGATCGACAGTGGCGATCTGGCGGCGCATGCGCGCAACGTTCGAGCGATTCTCGATCGCGGCGGCTTGACCGATGCGACGATCTTCGCGAGCGGCAATCTCGACGAATCGCGGCTGCGGGAACTCGTTCGCCAGCACGCCCCCATCGATGGGTTCGGAATCGGCACGCAGATGAGTACGTCGGCGGACGCAGCGTGCCTCGACTGCGCGTACAAGCTCGTCGAGTATGCGGGCCGGGCGCGCTGTAAACGCTCGGAGGGCAAAGCGACGCTGCCCGGCCGCAAGCAGGTGTTCCGTCAATATGGCCCGGATGGGCGAATCGCCATCGACTGCATCGGTCTCGCGGGCGAAAGCATCGAGGGCACGCCGCTGTTGCGTCCGGTCATGGTCGCCGGGGTACGACTCGCGGCGCCCGCGCTCGGCGAGAGCCGCATTCACGCGTTGCGAGAACTGTCCACGCTGCCCGATCCCATGCGTGTGCTGGCGCCCGTCATGCCGCTGCAGCCGTTGATTTCTCCGGCGCTGAAGGCACTCGACGCGCAGTGGGGCGGGCATGCGGCGCCGCAAGCGGCATGAACGATGCACGTATCGCGGACGGCCGCGCGATCATGCCGGGCGACAAGGTCGCCGCGTTGCGCCTGCCCGCCGCATGGCCGGACGGCACGCGCTCGGTCGACGTCGTCGAAACGCACATGTCGTGGGTATTCCTGACGGACCGGCATGCGTGGAAGCTCAAGAAACCCGTGCGCGCGCCGCAGCTCGATTTCCGGACGCTGGCCGCGCGTCACCGCTTCTGTTGCGAGGAGGTGCGCCTGAACCGCCGCCTTGCGGCCGACGTCTATCTCGACGTGGTGCCGCTCGTCGTCGATGCCCGTGGCTGCCTGCATGCGGACGGGCACGGCGAGATTGTCGACTGGCTTGTCCGGATGCGGCGCCTGCCGGCCGCGCGCATGCTGGATCGCGTCCTGTCGGGCGGCCTGGCCACGCCCGATGACGCGCGCCGGATCGCGGCCCGACTGAGCGCGTTCTACCGGATGCTGGCGCCCGCGCGAATCGGCGCGGAAGAGTATCGCGACGCGTTGCGTTGCACGATCGATGCCAATGAGCGCGCACTGTCCAGGCCGCTTGCCGGCCAATCCGCCGACGTCGTGCGCACACTCTGCGCGCGGCAGCGATCGTTGCTGGCGGGCGAGGCCGCCCGCTTCGATCTGCGGTTGCGAAACAGGCATATCGTCGAAGGACATGGCGATTTGCGGCCGGAACATGTCTGCGTCGACGATCCGGTCGCGATCATCGATTGCCTCGAATTCTGCAGACGGCTGAGAGTCCAGGATGCGGCCGACGAGGTCGGCTTTCTCGCGCTCGAATGCGAACGCCTCGGCGCACCGGGTTTCGCGGCCGCGCTCGTCGACGCGTACCGCTCGGCGAGCGGCGACGATGTCGATGACGGATGCGTGCATTTCTACCAGAGTTGCCGGGCCATGACGCGCGCGCGGCTCGCGGTCTGGCACTTGCGCGAGCCCGCGTTCAGGGCGACGCCGGTCTGGCGCGATCGCGCGAGCGCGTACATCGCGCTCGCCAGACGGCACGCCGACGACTGCGAGCGCGCGTGGGTGGCAAACCACGTCAGCGCCGCAGCAAATCCGTGAGCGAGCCGCCGCGATGGATACGCGCAATCGCCTCGGCAAACAGCGGCGTGCTGTCGAGTATCGCGAGCTTGTCCCTGAGCGGGCCGGCCGGCACGCGCCAGGGCGGCACCGTATCGGTCACCGCGATGCCGGTGAGCGCGTCGCCGCCGAGCCGGTCGGCCGCATTGTCGAAGAACATCCCGTGCGTCGCGACCGCGTAGACGGATTGCGCGCCGAGCGCGCGGCAATCTTCGGCCGTGCGGGCCAGTGTCGTCCCGGCGCCGATCAGGTCGTCGACGATGACGGCGCAACGGCCAGCTACGTCGCCGACGATCGGCATGGACGTCACGATGCCGCCGCTGCGCAGCTTGCCGGCGAATGCCGCTTCGACGGGATGCCCGAGGCGTGCTTCCAGCCGGGCACGAAAATCCTCGGCGCGCCGCACGCCGCCGGCGTCGGGCGATACGACCACGACGGGCCGTTCGCCGGATTGCGCGGCGAACCATTCGACCAGCATGCCGTTCGCCTCGAGATGCTCGGTCGGGCAGCGAAACGCATTCTGGAATGCCGCGATGTTGTGTACGTCGATCGCGACGACGCGATCGACGCCCACCGCTTCGAGCAACGTGGCGACATAGCGTGTGGACACCGGATCGCGCGGCTGCGAACGGCGGTCCTTGCGCGAATAGCACAGGTAAGGCATGACCGCACAGACGCGCCCGGCCGACGCATCCTTCAACGCGCCGACGAAAAGCAGCAGACGGCACAGCTTGTCGTTCACGGAGCTGCCCGGCTCGCCGTGCAGCGACTGCACGACGTAGACATCGTGTCCGCGCACGCTGGCAAGCGCACGCGTCTTGTGTTCGCCGTCCTCGAACGGACGTTCCTCGTGCGCGGCAAGCGTGACCCCGAGACGGGTCGCGATGCGCTCGCCGAACGCGCGGCAGGTGGCGAAGGCAAACAGGCTGAAAGGGAGACGTTCCATGGCAGGGCTACCTCGATTGACGCGTTCTTCGGGTGTTGCGCATCATGACGCGCTTTGACGTGTTCAACGGCGATGCCGACGGCATCTGCGCGCTCCAGCAGCTCCGGCTCGCGATGCCGGCCGAGTCGGTGCTCGTTACGGGACCCAAACGGGATATCGCGTTGGTCGCGCGCGTGCCGGCCGTCCGAGGCGACGCCGTCACCGTCCTGGACGTTTCGCTCGACGTGAACCGCGCGGCGCTCGAGGCACTGCTGGCGCGCGGGGTCGACGTCGACTATTTCGATCACCACATGCCCGGCGCGGTGCCCGATCATCCGCATCTTCGCGCGCACATCGATACGGCGCCGGACACCTGTACGAGCGTCATCGTCGATCGCTACCTGGCGGGCCGGCAGCGGCGCTGGGCGGTGGTCGGCGCTTATGGCGACAATCTCGCCGGCGTGGCCGGCAGGCTCGCCGCCGCCTGCGGCCTGACGGATGCCGATGCCTATCGTCTGCAGATGCTCGGGGAATCCGTCAACTACAACGGATACGGCGATTTGCCCGACGACCTCTTCATGGCGCCGCTGGCGCTGTATGCGGTGCTGCGGCAGTATGCGAACCCGCTCGATTTCGCGGAGTCGCCACTCGCGCGGAGGCTCGACGCCAACCGGCGACGCGATATCGCGCGTGCGGAGCGGCAGCGCGCGACCATCGCGCTGCCCCAGGCGGACGTCTATATCCTGCCCGACGCGCGCTGGGCGCGTCGCGTGCGCGGCGTGTTTGCCAACCGGCTCGCGCGCAGGGACGCGACACGTGCTCACGCGGTGCTGACGTTGTCGGCAACGGGCGGTTACACCGTCAGCGTTCGCGCGCCGGTCGCCGCGCCGTACGGCGCCGATCGTCTTTGCCGCGCCTTTCCGGAGGGTGGCGGCCGGGAAGGGGCTGCCGGCATCAACCGGCTCGCACCGGATCGTCTCGACGCGTTCGTCGACGCACTCGCTCATGCGTATCCCGTTGCGTGAGCCGACGCAGCCGCGCGCGGCGGTGCGATACGGCATGGCCGGAACGGGTGTCATCGAGGGGCTCCTGAACGGTGGCTGTTGCTCGGCGGTACTCGCTGCAATCGTGGCGCCGCTCGTTGCACGGCGGTTGATGCAGGTCAAGCCCGCCTGCCTGCCGCCCCGGGAAGATGAACCGCCATCATCGCCGGGGAGAGGCGTCGTGGAGCACCATGCCGAGGTATTGCGGGGCGGGCGCTGGACGCTGCCCGTGCCGGGCTGGCGGGATCTCGCCGCGATGCTCATCGTCACCGGTTTCATGCTGTTGGCCGGCATCTCGGCACACCAGATGGCCGGCCTGCTTACGGTTGCGCATCCGCCAGTCATCTCGCTGTCTCCCGCGGCGCTGCCCGGCTATACGCTGCGTACGGTCGCGCGCATGTTCGCGGCATTGCTCGCGTCGATTGTCTTCACGTTCGTCTACGCTACCGCTGCGGCCAGGAGCCGGTCGGCCGAGCGGGTGCTGATTCCGTTGCTCGACGTGCTGCAGTCGGTGCCGATCCTCGGCTACCTGTCGTTTACGGTGCTGTTCTTCCTGTCGTTGTTTCGGGGGCGGATCCTCGGTGCCGAGTGCGCGGCGATCTTCGCGATCTTCACGAGCCAGGCGTGGAACATGACGTTCAGCTTCTACCAGGCGCTGCGCACGGTGCCGCTCGATCTCGACGAGGCAAGCCGCAGCTTCCGGCTGTCCGCGTGGCAGCGCTTCTGGCGTCTCGACGTGCCGTTCGCGATGCCCGGTCTCGTCTGGAACGCGATGATGTCGATGTCGGGCGGCTGGTTTTTCGTCGTTGCGTCCGAGGCGATCGCGGTCGGCAACTTGCACGTCGACCTGCCGGGCGTTGGCGCCTATGTCGCGCAGGCGATCGCGAACCGCGACCTGGCCGCGGTGGGCTGGGCGATCGTCGCGATGAGCGTGGCGATCGTCCTGTACGACCAGTTGCTGTTCAGGCCGCTGGTCGCGTGGTCGGAACGGTTCCGCTATGGCGATGGCGCGCCCACGGCCGCGTCGCGCAGCTGGATGCTCGACCTGTTCCATCGATCGCGATGGATGGCTCGCGCAGCTGGCCCGGTCGGCGTGCTGTTGCGCCGCGCGGCGGGAGCGCGGCTGCCCGGTGCCGCCTGGCCGTGGCGCGGGCGGACGGCGTTGCTGCGCCATGCGGGCAATGCGCTCTGGTTCGCGCTGTGCATTGCGGGATGCGCCTATGCGGCGTACGTGCTGTTTCGCCTCGGACGCGCAGCGCTGACCTGGGCGGACCTGCGGATCGTGGCAGGCGCGGGAGCGCTTACCTTCGTTCGCGTGACGGTGCTCGTCGTGATCGCGTCGGCGATCTGGGTGCCGATCGGTATCGCAATCGGTCTTCGGCCGCGCGTGGCCGCCCGCGTTCAGCCGGTCACGCAATTCTTCGCCGCGTTTCCGGCCAACCTGCTGTTTCCGGTGGCCGTATTCGCGATTGTGCGCTGGCGGCTCTCTGCGGACATCTGGCTGTGCCCGCTGATGATATTGGGCGCGCAATGGTATGTGCTGTTCAACATGATCGCCGGTGCGAGCGCGTTCCCGGCCGACCTGCGCGAAGCGGCGGCCTGCTTCCGGGTCCGGCCGGCGACCTGGTGGCGTCGCGTCATGCTGCCGGGTGTCCTGCCGTACTTCGTGACGGGCGCGATCACCGCGTCCGGCGGCGCATGGAATGCGAGCATCGTCGCGGAAGCCGTGACCTGGGGCAGCACGCGCCTGAATGCCGGCGGACTGGGCGCCTACATCGCGCAGATGACCGACGCGGGCGACTATCCGCGCATCGCGCTCGGCGTCGCCGTCATGTCGCTGCTCGTGATCGCGACCAATCGGCTCGTGTGGCGCCCGATGTATGCGTTCGCGGAGCGCAGGACGCGGCTCGATTGAGTCCGGACCCAGTTCCTTACCCGCAGGAGACCGGTGTGTCGAATCTCGGTGAATGCAAGGAAACGAACGCTGCGAATGCGGCCGCGCCGTCGTCCGGCCAGACGCCGGTCGTGCTCGAGATGCGCGGCGTCTGCAAGTCGTTCACGAAGCCGTCCGGCGAGCCGCTGTATGTGCTGGCCGATATCGATCTCACGCTGCGCGAGGGCGAGATACTCGGGCTGCTCGGGCGCTCCGGCTCGGGCAAGTCCACGCTGCTGCGGATCGCGGGCGGGCTCGTCCGGCCCACGTCCGGCACGGTCGCGTATCGGGGTGCGCCGCTCGCCGGCCCGACCGGCGGCATCGCGGTGGTGTTCCAGACTTTCGCGCTGTACCCGTGGCTGACCGTCGTCGAGAACGTCGAGCTTGGACTCGATGCGCTGGGCCTCGCACCGCGCGACGTGCGCGCACGTGCGGCCGCCGCGATCGAGCTGATCGGGCTCGACGGATTCGAATCGGCCTTTCCCCGCGAACTGTCGGGCGGCATGCGCCAGCGGGTGGGTTTCGCCCGTGCGCTCGTCAGCGACCCTGTGCTCCTGTTGATGGACGAACCGTTCTCGGCGCTCGACGTGTTGACCGCCGAAACGCTGCGCACCGACTTTCTCGACCTGTGGGACGCGCGCCAGCTGTCGACCCGGTCGGTGCTGATGGTGACGCACAACATCGAGGAAGCCGTGCTGATGTGCGATCGCATCCTGGTGCTCGGCGCCGCTCCGGCGCGCATCGAGGAGACGTTGATCGTGCCGCTGCCGCGTCCGCGCAGCCGGCACGATCCGGCCGTTCAGGCGATCGTCGGCAAGATCTATGCGACGCTGACCGCACGCATCGCCGACGCGAAGGCAGGCCAGGAAGCGAAGGGCAGCGCGCTGGCCATGAAGCTGCCCAACGTGTCGAGCCACCGTCTCGCCGGGTTCGTCGACACGCTTGCGGCCGCGCCGTACGACGGACATGTGGAGCTCGCCGCGATTGCGTCGGCGCTCGCGCTTCGCGTCGATGCGCTGTATTCGACCGCGGCCGCGCTCCATCTGCTGGCCTTTGCCGAATGGCACGACCGGTCCATCCGGCTGAGCGCCGCCGGCCATGTGTTCGCGCAGAGCACCGATGACGCGCGGCGGCGTCTGTTTCGCGAGCACGTCGTCCGGTTCGTGCCGCTCGCCGCGCATATCGACGAAGTGCTGGGCGAGCGCGAAGGGCATCGCGCGCCGCGCGCGCGTTTCGAGCTCGAACTCGAGGATCATCTCGACCCGCGCAGCGCGGACCAGGCGCTGCGTGTCGTGACCGACTGGGGCCGCTACGCGGGACTGTTCGACTACGACGACCATACCCGGACCTTCGGCCGCTGACCGTCCGGGATTCCTGTCGCCGCAACGCGCGCGGGCGGCATGCCGATCGGTCCGTTGACCTCCGTCAACGCCCGTCGCGCGGTGCGATCGAGAATGATTGCTCCGTTCCCGCACTGGAAAAGCGACATGAACGATCGAGCGTCGCGCAGCGGGGCGTGCGGCGCTGGATGAACCGCCGGCGCAACCGCGTCGATCCGGCGGACAGGCTCCGCAATCCGACGCCAATGACCGTTCACGGGAGGAATGACCATGAACTGGCTTTCCGAATACTTCGCCCAGCGCACGAGCCCGCTGTCGCTTTCGCTCTGGGCGCATCCGCCGCTCGCGCTCGGACCCGACGGCCCGGTCTGTCGTGAGCCTTACCGCCTGCCGTATCCGGGCGTGGAACTCGTTTTCACGCCGGCGGAAACGGTCGAGCGCGACGGGAAAATCTACGCGCTGCCGGCTCGCTATGACTCCCGCCGACTGCTTGCCGCGCACAGCCCGGTGTACGACGACGCTGCATCGTTCTTCCGCGAGGTGACGATTTTCGCGCCGTCGCAGTTCAATCGCGATTTCGTCGTGGCGGTCAACGGCGAATTTTCGTTCGTGCCGTTGTTCTGGCAGGACGGGGCGCCTGGCTTCTCGGGGATCTGCGCGCCTGCCGTGAGCAGCCGCACGACAGGCGAGCGAGCCGGCCCGCCGTGGCTGTTCCAGGGTTATCTCAGCATCTAGGCCGCCATCGTCTGGAACGGACGCTACGCACGCACGTCCGTGCGCCTTCTCCAGACGGCGAGGCACACGAGCGCGCCGAGCATTCCGCCGAGGTGGGCGAAATGCGCGATGCCGCTCGTGTCGCCGCTGAGGCCGGACAGCAATTCAGTCAATGCATAGCCGGCCGCGAAGAGCCATGCCGGCATCGGCACCGGCGGAAACAGCAGGACGACGCGCCGTTGTGGAAACAGCACGGCGTAGGCGATCAGCGCGCCGAACACGCCTGCCGACGCACCGACGGTCGGCGCGCCGCCGGCAGGCAGCGCGCGGACGACCGCGAGCTGCGTGATCGCACCCGCCAGCACGCTCGCCAGATAGAGCGCGAGAAAGCGCGCGCGGCCGAGCACGCGTTCGACGTCGCGTCCGAACATGTAGAGCCCGAACATGTTGAACGCGAGATGGGCGAGACTGGCGTGCAGCACGCTGTAGGTCAGCAGCTGCCAGACGTGGAAACCCGGTGTCGCGGGCACGCCCGGTCGCGCGGACGGCCATAGCGCAAACAGGTCGACGAGCGGCTGCCAGCCGCTCGTCTCGGCGATGAACACGGCGACATTCAGCAGAATCAATGCGTAGGTCATGGCGACGGAATCAGCGGGACGGACGTGACGCGGCCCGGCTCGCGGCGCGGCCGGATTCGAACGTCACGACATACCGTCAACTTAGCCGCGGCACGTGCATGGCCGTTGAGGCAGATCATCCGCGGCCGCTGTCCGGCTCATTCCGGTCGAGCGCGGCCGCTCGTTCGTCGCCGGCCCCGACGGCGATCGGCACGTTGACGTGCGTCAACCCTGCGAGGGGTGCCGCGCTTACCCTGAACTCGGGATGCATGCGTCGCCGCACAGCGAGGCGCGTGCGTATCGTCCACGCAAAGGGCAACGGGAGCCTCATCATGCACATCGGAAGAATCAGTACCCAGCCGGTCGAATCGTGCACGGCCGAATGCAGTGCGTTTGAACTGGCCGACCGCATGCGGCACGCGCATGTGGGCGATATCGTCGTGATCGAGTACCGCGACGGCGAGGCCATTCCGATCGGCCTGGTGACCGATCGCGACCTGGTGATCGAGGTGATGGCCCGCGGCGACGATCCGGGCGACGTGACGGCGGGCCAGATCATGTCGCGGGGCCTGGTCGTCGTGTCGGACACGGACGAGATCGGCGTTGCGCTCGAGGAGATGCGCCGCTCGGGCATTCGGAGACTGCCGGTCGTCGACGATGCAGGCCGTCTCGTCGGCATCGTGACCCTCGACGATATCGTCGAGCATCTCGCTGGGCTGCTCGGCGGTGTCGTGGAAGTCGGCAAGCTGCAGCAGATCGAGGAGCAGCGTTTCCGCGCGTGACGGTGCGGCGGCGCCCGGCGCGGGTGGCCGGCCCGCTTGCCCGCGGCACGCACGTCGCCGATTATGTACGCAGCGCGGCGAGCAACGGCGCCCAGAACGCGCGGCTTCCGTACGCCGCGGCATCGCAATCGGTGTCGAAACGAATCGCGATTGCGGCTTCCGGTTCGGTCAGCGGGTCGGCATGCTCGATCTGTCGGGCCAGCACGGCGGTGTCGGCATCGGAGGGGTCGCACCCGCGTGCCGCCCGCGCAGCGACACGCGCGGCAAGCGTCGCCTGGCTCGCGGCGAAATCGAGAATCGCGACGCGCACGCCGAGCCGTGCGGCGAGCGAGACGAACGCCGCGCGGTTGCGTTCGCGCAGGAATGTCGCGTCGACGATCGCCGTGTAGCCGGTGGCGAGGACCACACCGGCCTCCGAAAGCAGGGTTTCGTAAATCCGGTCGATTGCGGTGTCCGAATAGGCATCGGGGGACAGACGGGTTTCCTCGGGTATACCGGCACAACGCTTGCGCTCGACGTCGCTGGACAACCGGATCGCGCCGAGTCGCTCGGCCAGCGCGCGGCTGGCCAGCGATTTGCCCGAGCCGGACACGCCATGACACAGGAGCAGCGCCGGTCGCGCATCGCGTCGAGCATGGGCCATAGCCGACGCAATGCGCAGATAGCGGGCGCGCGCCGCTTCGTCACCGCGCAGTCGCGCGGTCAGCGCGCGCACCAGCGCCCGATAGACGAAGTAGCACGGCAGCACGCCCAGTGCCGCACGGTCGCCCGTGCGTGCCAGCCAACCGGAAAGAAGGCGGTGGGCGCAATCGTCGCGTCCGTGGGCGGAGAAATCCATCAGCGCGAACGCGAGATCGCTCGCCACGTCGATCCAGCGCAGCGTGTCGTTGAATTCGATGCAGTCGAACATCAGGATCCGGTTGCGCCAGCGGACGATGTTGTCGAGATGCAGATCGCCGTGGCATGCGCGCACGAAACCGTGCGCATGCCGATCCGCAAGCAGCGGTGCGATGCGGCTCAACTCGGCCTCGTGCCACGCGCGCAGCGCGGCTTCGTCCGGCACGGTGGCGTCGAGCGTGTCGAGCAATGGCCGGCATTGGGCGGCGACGCTCGCCGCGCTGCCGGAATGACCGCGCGGCGCACGGCGCGGCGCGCGCAGATGATGGCGGGCCAGCGTATCGGCGAGGGCGTCCGCATCCGCCAGCCCTTCGTCGTGCGACGCGCTGCGAACCGACAGCATCGCACGCGCGTCGAACCGGCGCATGCGCACCACGTACTCGCCGGGTGCCGTCTGCTGCCGATGCCGGCGCCCGCCGGTCCGCACCGGCGCATCGAACGCGCATCGCCGGCCGCGTGCGACGAGCGGCCAGACGCCCAGGTACAGCGGGCCGGCGAACGGGCGATTGAGCGTGCACTCCGCGAGCGCGCAGCGACGCCGCTGTGCAGGCTGCACGAGATCGACGAACGCGAAGCGCACGGGCTTGATGCGCTTGTACGCATAGCGCCCGGCCAGATAGACGACGGACAGATGGGTCTCGATCCGCTCGATGCGGCCTGCGGGGTGCGAATAGGTGGCGGGCCGATTCAAGGCGCGATCGAATTGCATCGCCTTTCGCCGTGCATTTCCGCGGCCCAGTGCGAACGGTACGTGAGGCGTTCGGGACATGATCAAAGGATCGGTCGGACGGGGCGCGCGTTCGCGTTGCCGCGCCTCGCAGATTGGATTCGAACGAGAACGGCACGTTCTCGCCTGCTCGATGTCGCGGATCGGTGCGGCAAGCCAGGGATCGCCGACGCGACGGATTCTATTGCAGCCGAGCAGCGCGCGTGCCGGCTTGATACGCATCAAGCGGGCCACACAGGAGGACGCTTGACGCAGGTCAACCGTGCTCGCGACAGCGGCAATACAGTCGGTTTCAGGCCCGGGCCAACGCACCGGCGGGTTGCCGCAGATCGCGCGACGGCCTTTCGCATATCGACCGGTCGGTCGGATAAATCGACCGGACGATGCAACCGGTCCCGCCGCAAATCGGGACACTCGTCGCGCAACTGCACGGCACGACGTATGCCGCGGCCCAGGCCATCGCGGCGGCCAATCGTCCGCCCGGGGACGACGCGGACGCGTTTGCCCGGCGCGCTGTGCGAATCGACCGACGCGTCGCGTCTCCCGCGCCTATGCATCGCGCACTGGGAGTGGACATTGCGATACGGATGCGGCCATACGGCCGCATCGTCAACATCCGTTCGGCCGACGCATTCTTTCCTGTACGTGGATAAAACGCAACAGTGCGACGGAACACATGCGCGACGCGCGCGCCCTCTTCGCCTGCTCTGACGCGGGCAGCGCGGCCGGACCGGCGTCGTCATGTTTAGCGAACGGTCGTTCGATCGTTGACGCGAATTCGCATGATTCTGGTAACTTGACGCACCGGCCCGAGCACTTCGCGATGGCCATCACCCAACTTTCATAATATGACACTACAGATTGGGATTCCTCTGGAGACAGCCACCGGCGAACGGCGCGTAGCGACCGTGCCCGAGGTGGTTGAGAAACTGATCAAGCTGGGGTTCTCGGTGGCCGTGCAAAGCGGTGCCGGGGCCGGTGCGAATTTCGACGACGACGCGTACCGTGCGGCCGGCGCGAGTATTGCCGCCACGGCGGCCGAGCTCTGGTCGGGCAGCGATATCGTTTTCAAGGTGCGCCCGCCGAGCACGGAAGAAGTCGCGTCGATGCGCGAGGGCGGCACGCTGATCGGCTTCGTGTGGCCGGCGCAGAACCCCGAACTCATGGAGCAGCTGGCCGCCAAGCGCGCCACGGTGCTGGCGATCGATTCGCTGCCGCGCACGCTGTCGCGCGCGCAGAAGATGGATGCGCTCACGTCGATGGCCGGCATCAGCGGCTACCGCGCGGTGATCGAGGCCGCGCATGCGTTCGGCCGCTTCCTGAACGGTCAGGTCACGGCGGCGGGCAAGATTCCGCCGGCGAAGGTGTTCATCGCCGGCGCCGGTGTGGCCGGTCTGGCTGCGATCGGTACCGCGGCCAGCCTCGGCGCGATCGTGCGTGCCAACGACACGCGCGCCGAAGTGGCCGATCAGGTCAAGTCGCTGGGCGGCGAGTTCGTCAAGGTCGACTACGAAGAAGAAGGCTCGGGCGGTGGCGGCTACGCGAAAGTGATGAGCGAAGGCTTCCAGCAGGCGCAGCGCGCGATGTATGCGCAGCAGGCCAGGGATGCCGACATCATCATCACCACCGCGCTGATCCCCGGCAAGCCGGCGCCGAAGCTCATCACGGCCGACATGGTGCGGTCGATGAAGCCCGGCAGCGTGATCGTCGACATGGCCGCCGAGCAGGGCGGCAACTGCGAACTGACGGTGCCCGGCGAGGCAGTCGTGCGTCATGGCGTGACGATCGTCGGTTACACGGATCTCGCATCGCGCCTGTCGCGGCAGTCGTCGACGCTGTACGCGACGAACCTGCTGCGCGTGGTCGAGGAGCTGTGCAAGGGCAAGGACGGCACGATCGACGTCGACTTCGACGACGATGCGATCCGCGGGCTCACCGTGATCAAGGAAGGCAACGTCACATGGCCGCCGCCGCCGATCAAGCAGGCGGCCGTCGCACCGAAGCCGCCGGCGGCCGCACCGGCGGCGGCACCCGCGAAGTCGAAGGGCCACGGTCACAGCGGCGAGCCGATGTCGGCGAAGGCGCTCGCGATCGTGTTCGCGGTCGGCGCGGTGGCGTTCCTGCTGGTCGGTCAGTTCGCGCCGGCCAGCTTCCTGTCGCACTTCACGGTGTTCGTGCTCGCGTGCTTCGTCGGTTACATGGTGATCTGGAACGTCACGCCGTCGCTGCACACCCCGCTGATGAGCGTGACCAACGCGATCTCGTCGATCATCGCGATCGGCGCGCTTGTGCAGGTCGCTCCGCCGCTGGACGAGCTGGCCAACGCCGGCGACCGTCCGTCCGGGCTGATCCTGGGCCTGGCGGTGGGCGCGCTGACGCTCACGGCCGTCAACATGTTCGGCGGCTTTGCGGTGACGCGACGCATGCTGGCGATGTTCCGCAAATAAGGGGACGACAATAATGACTTCAAACCTGACCACCGTCTCCTACATCGGCGCCGCGATCCTGTTCATCCTCAGCCTTGGCGGGCTGGCCAATCCCGAGACCGCGCGCCGCGGCAACCTGCTCGGGATGATCGGCATGCTGATCGCGGTGCTGGCCACCGTGCTCGGCCCGCGCGTGTCGGCCGCGGGCATTCCGTACGTGATCGCGGCGCTCGTCGTCGGCGGCGCCGTCGGCCTGTACGCCGCGAAGAAAGTGCAGATGACGCAGATGCCTGAACTGGTCGCGCTGATGCACAGCCTGGTCGGCCTCGCGGCCTGCCTGGTCGGCTTCGCGAGCTATATCGACACGTCGGTGCAGTTCAGCGGCGCGGAGAAGGCCATCCATGAAGTGGAGATTTATGTCGGCATCCTGATCGGTGCGGTCACCTTCGCGGGTTCGATCATCGCGTTCGGCAAACTGTCGGGCAAGATCGGCGGCAAGCCGCTGCTGCTGCCGGCCCGGCACTGGATGAACCTGGCCGCGCTGCTGATCGTGATCTACTTCGGCCGCGCGTTCCTGCATGCGCAGAGCATTCAGGACGGGATGCTGCCGCTCGTCGTGATGACGGTGATCTCGCTGCTGTTCGGCGTGCACATGGTGATGGCGATCGGCGGCGCGGACATGCCCGTCGTGGTGTCGATGCTCAACAGCTACTCGGGGTGGGCGGCGGCGGCCACCGGCTTCATGCTCGGCAACGACCTGCTGATCGTGATCGGTGCGCTGGTCGGCTCGTCGGGTGCGATCCTGTCGTACATCATGTGCCGCGCGATGAACCGCAACTTCATCAGCGTGATCGCGGGCGGCTTCGGCGGCGGCGCGCCTGCGGCAGCGGGCGGCGGCGCCGGCGCGCAACCGGCCGGCGAGGCGGTGGCGGTGAGCGCGGTGGAAACGGCCGAGCTGCTGCGCGAGGCGAAGCGCGTGATCATCGTGCCGGGCTACGGGATGGCCGTGGCGCAGGCTCAGCACACGGTGTACGAGCTCACGAAGCTGCTGCGCGAGAAGGGCGTCGACGTACGTTTCGCGATTCACCCGGTCGCGGGCCGCATGCCGGGCCACATGAACGTGCTGCTGGCCGAAGCGAAGGTGCCCTACGACATCGTGATGGAGATGGACGAGATCAACGAAGACTTCCCGGAGGCCGACGTGTCGATGGTGATCGGCGCGAACGACATCGTGAACCCGGCCGCGCAGGACGACCCGACGAGCCCGATCGCGGGGATGCCGGTGCTGGAGGTGTGGAAGGCGAAGACGTCGATCGTGATGAAGCGCAGCATGGCTTCGGGTTACGCGGGCGTCGACAATCCGCTGTTCTACAAGGACAACAACCGCATGTTGTTCGGCGATGCGAAGTCGATGTTGAACGAGATCTTCGGGGCGCTGAAAGCCTGAGGATGGCCGCATGGCCGACGCGGACTGCGGGTTCGCGTCGGCGGGCGCGCGGCTTCGATGTAGCGTCGGCCCGCAACGCATCGGCAGTGCGTTGCGGGCCGATGTCCGTCAGGCGTTGCCGCACCGGGCGGCGTGCTTCGGCGGCAGGCAGGCAATCAGTTTTCTTCCAGCCCGGCGAGCAGATCGTCGACGGCCTTGTAGACCCGTGCCACGACATCCTTGCCGACCTCTCGCTCGAGGTCGGCGTATCGCTGTTCCAGATCCTTCGTCAGTGTGCGAACCAGGTCGATGCTCGTCGGCGTCAGGGAAACCAGAACGCGACGCTGATCTTCCGCGAACCGCTCCTTCGTAATCAGTTCCAGCGCCTCCATCCGCGCCAGCACGCCCACCATGCTCGGGCTCGAGATCGTACAGAGATCCGACAGCTGTCGAGGCTCCATCGGCCCGTGCTCGTGCACCGCGCGGATGATGCGCCATTGCTGCTCGGTGAGCCCGTGTGCGGTCAGGAGCGGCCGGAAGCGCTCCATGATCTTCTCCCGCGCGCGCAGCAGCATCATCGGAAGATTGCGATGCGGTGCGTCGTGCTTGTCTTTGACATCCATACCGTTGATTGCGCTTCAGCTTCGTTGCAGTGGGGAATGCCCTTGGCCTGCATGTTCTCTCTTGACGCCCGATGATATCAGGCGAAATAATACTAACATGTGAGTGAACTTCAGAGGGACGAATCGTGATGCTTGCACCTGTCGACCATGTGCTTCGCCTGGAGGGAGAGCCGCTTGCGCGTGATGTCGATGCGCGCACGGCGGCGTCGCTCCTGTCAGGCGGCGCCAGATGCCGGCCTCCCGTCGAGGGTACCATTTATGGGACGTTGCTGAACGACCGCGCGGCGCTCGATGCGCTGGGAGACTCGGTCAATGCCGCTCCCTACAAGGCGCCGCCCAAGGCCCCGGTGTTGTACGTCAAGCCGCGCAATACGCGGGCGGGACATGGCGCGAAGGTCGTCGTGCCGGGCGGCACGAGCGGCGTCCAGATCGGCGGCTCGCTGGGGATCGTCATCGGGCGCGCCGCCTCGCATGTGAGCGTTGCCGACGCGCTCGAATATGTCGCCGGCTACACGATCGTGGCCGACCTGTGCGTGCCGCATGAAAGCGTGTATCGCCCGTCGGTCCGGTTCCGCGCGCGCGACGGCTTCTGCGTCATGGGGCCGACCGTCGTCGCGCGTCGTCTGGTAGCCGACCCCGACACGCTGCCGATCTCGGTGAGCATCGACGGCAAGCAGACGTTCCACGCCAACACGGCGACGTCGATCCGGCATGTGGCGCAACTGATCGCCGACGTCACCGATTTCATGACGCTCACGGCTGGCGACGTGCTCACGCTGGGCGTCCCGCACGGTGCGCCGCTGGCCCAGGCCGGCGACGTCGTGACGGTATCGATCGGCGCATGGCCGGCCCTCACGTTTTCGATGACGAGCGAAGCAGCAGGAGGCAAGCAATGATGCGGGGCCGTGTTGCATATTCGGGGGCCATTCACGAGGCGTATCCGCACGAAGCGGGCGTCCGGCTCGCCGACGGGCGAGTGTGTCGCGAGAGCGAGGTCGTGTGGCTGGCGCCCATCGAGCCGGGGACGATCTTCGCGCTGGGATTGAACTACGCGGAGCACGCGAAGGAACTGCAGTTCTCGAAGCAGGACGAGCCGCTCGTGTTCCTGAAGGGGCCCGGGTCCGTCATCGGCCACCGCGGGGTGACGCGCCGTCCCGCCGACGTGACGTTCATGCACTACGAGTGCGAGCTGGCGGTCGTGATCGGCAGGCCGGCCAAGGAGGTCAGGCGTGAAGACGCGATGCAATACGTCGCGGGTTACATGATCGCGAACGACTATGCGATCCGCGACTATCTCGAGAACTACTACCGCCCGAACTTGCGCGTGAAGAACCGCGACGGCGGCACCGTTCTGGGCCCGTGGTTCGTCGACGCGGCAGACGTTGCCGACGTCGCGAACCTCGAATTGCGCACGTTCGTGAACGGCAAGCTCGAGCAGAAGGGCAATACGCGGGATCTCGTGACCGACATTCCGGCGCTCATCGAGTATTTGAGCGGCTTCATGTCGCTCGCCCCCGGCGACATCATCCTGACGGGCACGCCGGAAGGGATCGTCGACGTGAAGGCAGGCGACGAAGTCGTTTGCGAAATCGACGGTCTCGGCCGTCTTGTCAACGTGATTGCATCCGACGCCGAATTTGGCCGCAACTGACTGATTAGGATTACCTATGCGAATCGACCATCTGATCAACGGGAAGTCTGCGGCCGGAAGCAGCTACTTCGAGACCGTCAACCCGGCCACGCAGGAAGTGCTCGCCGAAGTCGCGAGCGGCACCGCGCAGGACGTCGATGCCGCCGTGCGCGCGGCGAAGGATGCGTTCCCCGCCTGGGCCGGCACGCCGGCCACCGAGCGCGCGAAGCTGCTGCGCAAGCTGGGCGAGCTGATCACGAAGCACGTGCCGGAACTCGCCAACACCGAGACGCGCGACACGGGGCAGACGATCTCGCAGACGGGCAAGCAGCTCGTGCCGCGTGCCGCGGACAATTTCACGTATTTCGCGGAAATGTGCACGCGGGTCGACGGGCATACCTACCCGACCGGTACGCACCTGAACTACACGCTGTTCCACCCGGTCGGCGTCTGCGCGCTGATCTCGCCGTGGAACGTGCCGTTCATGACGGCGACGTGGAAAGTCGCGCCGTGTCTCGCATTCGGCAACACGGCGGTGCTGAAGATGAGCGAGCTGTCGCCGCTCACCGCGTCGATGCTGGGCGATCTCGCGCTCGAGGCGGGCATTCCCGCCGGCGTGCTGAACGTCGTGCACGGATACGGGAAGGAAACCGGCGAGCCGCTCGTCGCGCATCGCGACGTTCATGCGATTTCGTTCACGGGCTCCACGGCGACGGGCAACCGCATCGTCCAGGCCGCGGGCCTGAAGAAGTTCTCGATGGAGCTCGGCGGCAAATCGCCGTTCGTGATCTTCGAGGATGCCGACTTCGAACGCGCGCTGGACGCCGCGGTGTTCATGATTTTCTCGAACAACGGCGAGCGTTGCACGGCCGGCTCGCGCATTCTCGTGCAGAAGTCGATCTACGCGAAGTTCGCCGAGCGCTTCATCGAGCGCGCGAAGCGGCTGACCGTGGGCGACCCGCTCGGCGAGAGCACCATCGTCGGTCCGATGATCAGCCAGGGGCATCTCGCGAAAGTCCGCAGCTACATCGAACTGGGCGCGAAGGAAGGCGCGACGCTCGCTTGCGGCGGCCTCGATGCACCGACGCTGCCTGAGGGTTTGAAGAACGGCAATTTCGTCACGCCGACCGTGTTCGTCGACGTCGACAACCGCATGCGCATCGCGCAGGAAGAGATCTTCGGCCCGGTGGCCTGCCTGATTCCATTCGACGACGAGGCGGACGCGATCCGCCTCTCGAACGACATCGCGTACGGCCTGTCGAGCTACGTGTGGACCGAGAACACCGGCCGTGCGCACCGCGTGGCGGCTGCGATCGAAGCGGGCATGTGCTTCGTGAACAGCCAGAACGTGCGCGACCTGCGTCAGCCGTTCGGCGGAACGAAGGCGTCGGGCGTCGGCCGCGAAGGCGGCACGTGGAGCTACGAAGTATTCCTGGAGCCGAAGAACGTCTGCGTGTCGCTCGGTTCGCATCACATTCCGCGCTGGGGCGCGTAAGCCGATTCGCCGGTTGCGTCCGCGCACCGCGTCATCAGGAGACAGAAATTGGGAAAGCTCGCCCTCGCCGCGAAAGTCACGCACGTGCCGTCGCTGTATTTGTCGGAGCTCGACGGCCCGCACAAGGGCTGTCGCCAGGCCGCGATCGACGGCCATCATGAAATCGGTCGGCGCTGCCGCGAACTCGGCGTCGACACGATCGTCGTGTTCGACGTTCACTGGCTCGTCAACAGCGAATATCACATCAACTGCGCGTCGAAGTTCGAAGGCATCTACACGAGTAACGAACTGCCGCACTTCATCAACAACATGCGCTATGCGTACCCGGGCAACACGGCGCTCGGGAAGGCGATCGCCGACGTGGCGAACGAGATGGGCGTGAAGACGCGCGCGCATAGCGAAACGTCGCTGGATCTCGAATACGGCACGCTGGTTCCGATGCGCTACATGAATGCGGACCAGCACTTCAGGACCGTGTCGATTTCCGGGTGGTGCATGTGGCACGACCTGCCGACGAGCGCCCGTTTCGGCCTGGCGGTGCGCAAGGCCATCGAGGAGCGCTACGACGGCACCGTCGCCATTCTCGCGAGCGGCTCGCTCAGCCATCGCTTCGCGAGCAACGGCACGGCCGAGCAGTTCATGCACCGGGTGTGGGATCCGTTCCTCGAGGAAACCGACCGGCACGTGGTGTCGCTGTGGGAAAAAGGCGACTGGAAGACGTTTTGCGGGATGCTGCCGCTCTACAACGAGAAGTGCTGGGGCGAGGGCGGAATGCACGATACGGCGATGCTGCTCGGCGCGCTCGGCTGGGATCGCTACGAAGGCAAGGCCGAGGTGGTGACCCCGTACTTCGGCAGTTCGGGCACCGGCCAGATCAACGCGATCCTGCCGGTCACGCCGTTGCCCGTCTGATCATTGGGAGCAGCAGATGCCACATCTCACACTCGAATACAGCAACAACCTGGCGGACGAGGGCAGCATCGCGCTGCTGTGCCGCAAGCTGGCATGCAGCCTCGACGCGCAGCGCGAAGGCGGCCAGCGGGTATTCCCGCCGGGCGGGATTCGCGTCCGGGCGTTGCGCTGCGACACATTCTGCATCGCCGACGGCCGGATCGAGGACGCCGCGTTCCTGCACGCGAACCTGAAGATCGGCGCCGGGCGTTCGGAAGCCGCGAAGCAGGCAGCTGGCGATGCGCTGTTCGACATCATCAAGCAGCACTTCGCCGACGCGTTCGACCGGCACGGGCTCGCGTTGTCGCTGGAGATCAACGAATTCAGCGAAGCCGGCACCTGGAAGCACAACAATCTGCATGCGCGGCTGAAGGCCTGAGCGCGAAGGGCAAGTTCATCATGCTGGACCAAACGACGATCCGCGAGCTCGCGGAGAAACTGGAACACGCCGAAAAGACGCGCACGCAATTGCGCCACTTTTCCGCGGCCTATCCCGAGATGACGATCGAGGACGGCTACGCGATCCAGCGCGAGTGGGTGAAGATGAAGCTGGACGCAGGGCACGTGATCAAGGGCCGCAAGATCGGCCTGACCTCGCGCGCGATGCAGCGTTCGTCCCAGATCACCGAGCCGGATTACGCACCGCTGCTCGACAGCATGTTCATCGAAAGCGGCCAGGACATTCCGGTAGACCGGTTCATCGCGCCGCGCGTCGAGGTGGAACTCGCGTTCATTCTCGGCAAACCGCTGAAGGGCCCGAACGTGACGCTGTTCGACGTGCTGGATGCGACCGCCTATGTGACGCCCGCCGTCGAGATCATCGACGCCCGCATCGAGCAGTTCGATCGCGAGACCAGGGCGCCCCGCAAGGTGTTCGACACGATCTCCGACTTTGCGGCCAATGCCGGGGTCGTGCTGGGCGGCCGGCCGGTGCGTCCCATGGATGTCGACCTTCGGTGGGTCGGCGCGTTGCTGTACAGGAACGGCGCGGTGGAGGAGAGCGGGCTCGCGGCAGCGGTTCTCAACCATCCCGCGACGGGCGTTGCGTGGCTCGCGAACAAGATCGCGCCGTACGACGAGAGCCTGAACGCGGACGACGTGATTCTCAGCGGCTCGTTCACGAGCCCGATTCCGGCGCGAGCGGGCGACACGTTTCACGTCGACTACGGCCCGCTCGGCGGTATCGCGTTCAAGTTCGTATAAGGAGCAGGCATGGACCGAATCAGGAACCCGTTCAAGCACGCGCTGGCCGAAGGCAAGCCGCAGTTCGGCCTGTGGGCCGCGCTCGCGGATCCGTACGTGGTGGAGTTGCTGGCAACCGCTGGCTTCGACTGGCTGCTGATCGACAACGAGCACGCGCCCAACGATGTGCGCAGCACGCTCGCGCAACTGCAGGCGATGGCCGCATACCCGACGCATCCCGTCGTGCGCCCGGTCAAGAGCGATACGGCGCTGATCAAGCAGTTCCTCGATATCGGCGCACAGACCTTGCTGCTGCCGATGATCGATACCGTCGAGCAGGCGCGCGAAGCAGTCGCCGCGACGCGCTATCCGCCCAACGGCGTGCGTGGTGTCGGCAGTGCGCTGGCGCGCGCGTCGCGATGGAACAGGGTGCCGGACTATCTGGCCAGCGCCGGCGACGAGCTGTGCGTGCTGGTGCAGGTCGAAACCGTCACGGGGCTCGCCAATCTCGATGCGATTGCGAACGTCGACGGTGTCGATGGCGTGTTCTTCGGGCCCGCGGATCTGAGCGCCTCGATGGGTTTCCTTGGCAAGCCGGGTGAAGAGTCGGTGCGCGCGGCCATTCGCGAGGGCATCCGCACGGTGCGCCAGGCGGGGAAAGCCGCAGGCGTGCTCGCGCCGGACCACGCGTTCGCTGGCGAGTATCTGGACGCCGGCGCGACCTTCGTTGCGCTCGGCACGGATACGGGATTGTTGAGTGCGGCGGCCGCGCAGCTTGCAGCCCGCTACAAAGGCTTGGCCGCATCGCGACCGAGCGCTGAACGAGGCGGGTACTGATGTCGGGCGAGGCCGCCGGGATATCGGCGGCTTCCCGTTGCCCGACGCTCCATTGGGTCGGCATCGTCTCAAGGCATCACGCAGTCCCTCTCCGGAAGGGCGGACGGTGAGTGCGATGCCGGGTTCGTACGAACGCATCCGGCATGCAATGACGCAAGGCCGGACCGGCGGGCCGGCGGCGGCTCGCAGTCTCGACGGGCCACTCAAGCGGTATGCTGACGGCGCCCCGCATCTATTCGTAGAGATACCCGACCGGCCTGCCTTCGGTTCGCTGCGGGCGTACTTCGGTCCGGGCAATGATGTCCCCCGCCAGGCCGTCGATCTCGTCGCGCTGCGTCGGCGTCCAGCGGCGCAGATTCTCGAAGTTCTTCAGCAGACCGAGCCGGAGAATCTGCGTGTTCTCGCCCATCCCGACCAGCGCGATCGAATGTCGACTCGCCGTCACCACATCGCCGGTCTGCAGTTCGAGCACCGTTCCGGCACGTTCCTTGAATTCGGCCGTGCCGCGAATGACGCGATAGATCACCACCTCGCCCTTCGCAAATGACGTTGCCTCCACACCGCTCGCGATGCTCTTCGGCAGGAGCGATTGATCCGCGGGGTCGGTCGCGAGGATGTGACCGGTCACGAGTCGACCGCTTGGCGCCTCGATGCCCAGATCGCGCACATGGACAGGCCCCGCCGATTTGATCGAGCCGTCGGTCAACGGCCGGTAGAGCGCATTCAGCTCGAGGGGATCCTGTAACCAGAAGTTCGCCCCTGCGGCACGGTCGTGCAATGGGTGACTCCAGGCGATACGTGGCGTTTCGGCTTCGTTGATCTGCTCCGTCGGCACGATCGTCGGGTTCGGGAATGTCGTCGGATCGGTGATGAACGCCTCGAGAAATTTGGCCGAGCACCCCATGGACATCGCGTCAGGCACGACCGTCTGCGTGGTTTGCAGATTTTCTTCCGTGGACATGCCCGACCACGTGTAGAAGAGTTGCCGATGCACGATCGCGCTTTGCAGGATCACGGAACCGGGGCCGACGTAGTGCAGCCGGCCGTCGTAGTCGAACGTAAATACGCCCGAGGTGACCAGCACGAACTGGAAGCCGCCCGGTGGCAGATGCAGATGGAAATCGGTAGGCCCCGTATTTTCCCGGTACACCGGCAGATTGGTCGCGACTTCGTGAAGCAGGAAGGCTTCGTTGTTCGCATGAAAGCCTTCGTTCGCACGGCTATAGAGCGCCTGCGGGCGGTAGGTCGCTTCGTATCTGGCTTCCTGGCGGCGATCGACGGCGACGAAATCGCGATGGTTGAGACGGATGGGGTCGCCGCCCGGATGCACGAGACCAGGAGAGGACTGAAGAATATTGACGCGCTGATTCATCGCAACCCCCGTTACTCAATCGATCGAGAATGCCTGCCTGTAGAACTTCTACGCCGCTTCCTGCGCACTGGTGTGGTTGGTGGCACCCGCGTCGAGCAGTGCGCGCAAGGTCACCTGATTGCCGTGCTCGACCTCGCCCGGGGATGCCATGCGCCTGGCGCGTGGTTCGTGGTCGTAGATCGTCGAACGCACGAGCGGATAGATATGTGAAATCCAGCGGCGGCCATTGAATACGCCGTAATGGCCTACGCCAGTCTGCACATGATGCGTTTTCATGTACGGACGCAAGCCCGAGCAGAGTTCCTGGGCAACCACGGTCTGGCCGACCGAGCAGATGTCGTCCTTTTCGCCTTCGATCGTGAGCAGCGCGGTGCGCCTTATCGCATGCGGCTCCACCTGGCGGTCGCCGACCTTGAGCTTGCCGAGCGGCAACGCATATTCCTGGAACACCGCGCTGACCGTCTCGAGATAGAACTCCGCCGTCAGATCGGTAGTGGCGAAGTATTCCTGGTAGAACGCGTGGATCGCATCGGCCTTGTCGTGGTCGCCCTTGGCGCGCTCGAATCGCATCTCTTCGAACGAAGCGACATGGCGCGACATGTTCATCGACATGAAGGCGCCGATTTGCATGAACCCCGGATAGACACGGCGCTGCGCGCCTGCAAAACCGCTAGGCACGACGCCCACGAGATTATTCTCGAACCATTCGATCGGCTTGCTGTTGGCGAGGTCATTGACCTTGGTTGGATTCACGCGGCAATCGATCGGGCCCGCCATCAGCGTCATGGTCGCGGGTTGCGCCGGGTCGTCGTCGGCCGCCATCAGCGACACGGCCGCGAGGGCCGCGACGGTCGGCTGACAGATGGCCACCAGATGCGAATCGGGGCCGATCCGGCGAATGAACGACATCAGATGCTCGACGTACTCGCCGAGGCCGAAGCGGCCCGCGGCCAGGGGAATATCCCGAGGATTGTGCCAATCGGTGATATAGACGTCGTGATCGGCCAGCATGGTCAGCAAGGTACCGCGCAGCAGCGTCGCAAAATGCCCCGACATCGGCGCGACGAGCAGCACGCGCGGCTGCGATACCGCCGTGTCCTTGCGGAAATGCAGCAGCGAGCCGAACGGCGTGCGCTTGACGACTTCCTCGGTGACCGGCGTGCGCACGCCATCCACGTCCACCCAGTCGATATCGAAGGGCGGCCGGCTATGCGTGAGTCCCGTGAGTTCGATCGACTCCCACCAGGCATCCAGAAAACGCGCGTCGAGTCCGAACGCCAGCATGGGCCAGGTATTTGCCGCATAACGCGCCAGGGAGGCGGCGGTACGCCAGGGGCGCATCAAATCCGCGGCGGCCTGATAGGCCGGATAGGCAAGCAAATTCATGGGCGCGGCTCCAATCGGGGTGGACGCCTCCGGAAACACGCAAACAGCGTACCAGGTGCGCGCCTGGCATGGCGCTTGCGCGTTGCAGGGGGGCACTGCGACGCGCGGCACGCGCACGCGCCGTGTGCCTTGCGAACTCGGCATCCGGATCGCGAATCGGTTGCGCACCGCAATAGGGCGCGTCGTTTCGCGCGCTGCAAAATCGTGCGAAACGCCATGACCCGTGGTGCGCACTTCAGGAAGTGCACTTCGCTGGTGCGCGTCCGAATGCTTGTCTTTCGGGGTTCGCGCAAACCGCAATGGATCGCCGTGCCACTTTTCAGGAGCCGCGCATGAGCCAGTCAATCGCCACTATGACCATCAGCAGCCGCAATTATTCGTCGTGGTCCATGCGCGGATGGCTGCTGGCCAAGCTCGCCGGACTCGAATTCGACACGGTGGTCGTGCCGCTCGACGATGCCACGGCGCGCGCCGAATTGCTCCTGCTTTCGCCATCGATTCTTGTGCCCTGCCTTCGCCATGACGGCAATGAAGTCTGGGACACGCTGGCCATCTGTGAATATCTGAACGAGATTCTGCCGGATGCGCATCTGTTGCCTGCCGACCCCAAGGCGCGCGCGCATTGCCGTTCGGTTTGCGGAGAAATGCATTCGGGTTTCAGCGCGCTGCGCTCCGCGTTGCCGATGAATCTGCGCGGACATTTCCCCAATTTCCGGCTCTGGTCGCGTGCGCAGTACGATATCGAACGCATCGTGGCCATCTGGCGCGATTGCCTGGGAAAATACGGCGGCCCCTGGCTGTTCGGCGAAATCAGTGCGGCCGATGCGATGTACGCGCCCGTGGTCACGCGCCTGCTGACCTATGACGTGCCGATCGATCCGGATATCGCCGAATACTGCATGCGCGTGCTCAAGCAACCTTACGTGGCCGAATGGATCGCGGCGGCAAAGACCGAGACCGAGGAGATCGACGAGCTTGATATGGAATTTTGAGTTCCATGCAGGCTTCGGGCGTCACGCGCCAGGACCGCTGTCGACGATCTGCGGCTCGACGAACCGGGCGAACAGCGTGTGCGGATGGGTGGCCGGATGGTGTTCGGCGGCAAGCTGAACCTGCGGCCGGAATCCCGGCTTGGGCAGAATCCCGGCGTCACGGGCCTCGACGGGGTCGCGTTCATCGAAAGGTAGGCGGAAACATTCGGCGTCGACACCCAGGGCTTCCCGTGCCGGCGCCATTTCTGCCCTGAAGGTCAGGCGCTGCTGTCGTCGCTCGTCGGGCGGTTCGTGAGGCGCGTCCGGCGCCAGGACCGGCGGCCGCTGACGCCGGGAATGCTGGCCGGGGCAACGCGACGCGGGAAGCGGGACACGGACGCGATCCAAACTTAAACGATTTGTGATCCCTCCCCGCCGCAAAATTTTGCACAATGGCGACAGCGCGGCATTGCCGCCGCGACCCGCCCCCGGCAGGCCGGCCTGCCGGTCCGAAAGGGGCGGCCGGAACGACCCTTCGAAACCGGGCCCCCGACCGACGTGCCGCAGCCGACCGCCATGGACCACCCCAAACGCATCCTGATCGTCGAAGACGACGCCGACATCGCCGACGTGCTGAGCCTGCACCTGCGCGACGAGCGCTACGAGGTCGTGCACAGCGCGGACGGCACGCAAGGCCTGCGCCTGCTCGAACAGGGCCACTGGGACGCGCTGATCCTCGACCTGATGCTGCCGGGCGTCGACGGCCTGGAGATCTGCCGGCGTGCCCGTGCGATGGCGCGCTACACGCCGATCATCATCACGAGCGCGCGTTCGAGCGAAGTCCACCGGATCCTCGGCCTCGAACTCGGCGCCGACGACTACCTGGCCAAACCGTTCTCGGTCCTTGAACTCGTCGCGCGGGTCAAGGCGCTGCTGCGCCGTGTCGACGCGCTGGCGCGCGATTCGCGGATCGACGCAGGCACGCTCGACATCGCTGGACTGTCGATCGACCCGATCGCGCGGGAAGCGAGCGTCGACGGCACGCGCATCGACCTCACGCCGCGCGAGTTCGACCTGCTGTATTTCTTCGCGCGGCATCCCGGCAAGGTGTTCTCGCGGATGGACCTGCTCAATGCGGTGTGGGGCTATCAGCACGAAGGCTACGAGCACACGGTCAACACGCACATCAACCGGCTGCGCGCGAAGATCGAGGCCGACCCGGCGGAACCCGTGCGCATCCTCACGGTGTGGGGGCGAGGCTACAAGCTCGCCGCGCCGGACCAGCGGGACACATGATGAAACTCACGCTCACCCAGCGGCTGTCGCTCGTGTTCTCGGTGCTGCTGCTCGCCTGCTCGGGCGCATCGGCGTGGCTGCAGATCCGCGCGAACGACATGCGCGAGAAGGAAGTCGTGCAGGGCCTGTCGCGCGATCTCGCCGCGCATATCGCGAACAGCACGCCGCTGATGGACGCGAACGGATTGCGCCCGGATGCCGTGCGCACGCTGTTCGGCCAGTTGATGGGCGTGAACCCGAGCGTCGAGGTGTACCTGCTCGACAACGCGGGGCGCATCGAGGGCGACGACGCGCCGCCGGGCCACGTGAAGCGCGAGCGCGTCGATCTCGCGCCGGTGCAGCGCTTCATCGCGGGCGATCCGCTGCCGATCCTCGGCGACGATCCGCGCAGCCCGGACGCGCGCAAGGTGTTCAGCGCCGCGCCATTGCAGCGCGCCGGGCAGCCGCCGTCCGGCTATATCTACGTGGTGCTGCTCGGCGAGGCGCACGACCGGCTGGCCGCGCGCGTCGACGCCGGCAACGTGCTGCGCACGACGCTGTGGTCGATGGCGGTCGTCGCGCTGCTGGGCCTGATCGCGGGCCTGACCGCGTTCAGCTTCATCACCCGTCCGCTGCGCCGGTTGACCGACGCGATGCGCCGCTTCGACGCGAACGGCGCGCCCGACACGCAGCCGCCGGTGCCGCGCTCGCCGCCGGGCCGGCGCGGCGACGACATCGCGGTGCTCGAATCGGCGTTCGCGCAGATGGCCGACCGGATCGGCGACCAGTGGCGCGCGCTGACGCGCCAGGACCAGCAGCGGCGCGAACTGATCGCGAACATCTCGCACGACCTGCGCACGCCGCTCACATCGCTGCACGGCTATCTGGAGACGCTGTCGCTGAAGGCCGAGACGCTGCCCGAGCCGGAGCGTCGCCGCTATCTGTCGATCGCGCTCGCGCAGAGCGCGAAGGTCGGCCGGCTCGCGCAGGCGCTGTTCGAGCTCGCGCGGCTCGAGTCAGGCGGCGTGCAGGCGGAGCGCGAGCCGTTCTCGCTCGTCGATCTGGTGCAGGACGTGTTCCAGAAGTTCGAGCTGGCCGCGCAGGCGCGCGGCGTTGCGCTGCATGCACGCATTCCGCCGCGCGTGCCGCCGGTGTCGGCCGATCTCGGCATGATCGAGCGCGTGCTGACCAACCTGCTCGACAACGCGTTGCGCCATACGCCGCAGCACGGCGAAGTCGAAGTCTCGCTGGCGCCGCAGGGCGATCGCGTGGTGGTGACGGTGTCGGATACGGGAGAGGGGATTCCGCTCGCGCGGCGCGAAGGGCTGTTCCAGCGGCCGCAGCGGCCGATGAGCGGCGGCGCGTCGACGAGCGGCGGCCTCGGGCTGCTGATCGTGCACCGGATGCTGGTGCTCAACGGCAGCGGGATCCGGCTCGTCGATCGCGCCGGACGCGGCGCGGTGTTCGAGTTTGCGCTGGCGGTCGCGTATCCCGCGGCGGGCGATGCGTGTTGAAACCGCCGGTGGCGCACTCGCGTGCGCTCAGCCGCCGCGCTTGCGCCGCACGTCGCTCGGCGTCGTGCCGGTCCAGCGCTTGAACGCGTGGCGGAACCCGACCGCATCGCTGAAGCCGAGCGTCAGCGCGATGTCCTCGGTGCCGAGCGTGGTGGTCGTCAGATAGTCGATCGCGAGCGCCTTGCGCACGCTCGTCAGCAACTCGCTGTACGACGTGCCTTCGGCGTCGAGCTTGCGGCGCAGCGTGCGCGACGTCATGCACAGGGTGTCGGCGATCGCGTCGATGTCCGGAAACTGCCCGGGCGTGCGCGTGAGTTCCTGATACACGCGCCGCGTGATGCCGGCCTGGCTGCGCAATTCGTCGAGCAGGCGCGCGCAATGCGACGACACTTGCGCGGCGGTGATCGGGTTCGCGAGCTGCGGCGCACGCGTGAGCCACGCGGCCGGGTAGCTGAGCACGTGGTGCGGCTGGTCGTAGGCGATCGGGCATTCGAGTGCATCGGCGAGCTGCGCCGCGTGCGCCGGCCGCGGCTGCGCGAACTGCGCGCGCGCCGGCACGCACCATGCGCCCATCACGTCCTTGATGATCGTCACGTGCAGCGCGAACTGCATGTCGATCAGGAAGCGGTAGAGCGGCAGGTCCGGCTCGGGCAGCACGACCTGGTGCAGATCCGGGAACAGCCACGACGCGGTGTCGCCCTGTTCGACCCAGCGGATCGCGAGCATGCCGTTCGCGAGCTGGTGATACTTGACGGCCGAGTCGAACGCGTGCGCGAGCGATTCCGAGCACAGCATCGCGTAGCCGTACATCCCGTAGCTCGACGCATGCAGCCGGCGGCCGACGCGAACGCCGAGGTCGGCACCGTCGTAACGGTCGATCGCGTTGCGCGCGGCGATCAGGAACTGCAGCGACGACGTGAGCGTGAACGGGTCGGCGACGGCAGCCGGCGACAGGCCGGTGCCGTCGAGCACGGCACCCGGGTCGAGACCGAGTTCCCCGGTGACGCCGACGAGCACGGCCAGCTTGGCCGGCGTGAAGCGTTTTTCCCGCGACGCGTAGGCGGGCGGGGCGTCCGGCAGCGGGGCGGCGCCGTCGGCCGTCGGGTTCAGGGGCGTACTGCGCGGCATGGCGGGTTCTGCGTCCGATTCGATATCGTTTACGGCTCGCAATTCTGATCGGGAACGGTCCCATGCGCCACAGGGTTCTCCCTGATACGCGGGCCAGCCCGCCGGCAGGATCAACCCTCAACCTGCCTGGAACACGCCGGCCAGCCACGCGAACGGCTTCGCGAGCCGGTTCCGCGTGTTGATCTGCGCGACGACCGGCGTGAGCGTCGCGATCCGGATCGCTCGCCCATCGCGTCGCCCGCGTGTCCGTTTCGATCATCTTTTCGGCCGCCCGGATCATTTTCAAAGCCTGTCCGGCGGGCGATAGTCCGCAGTCAGGCGACGGCCTGCGCCGATCGGGCGCGCGGGCCGTCGTGCGAACGGCGCCGGGCGGCGCCGTCCCCCGAGGAGCAGGACATGACGAAGAGACACTGGATCGGGTCGTATGGCTCGATTCCCGCCGAGATCGATGCCGATCGCCACCCTTCCGTAACCGCGCTGCTGGACGACGCGATGCACCGCTTCGCCGAGCGGCCCGCGTTCCGCGCATCCGGCCGCACGCTGACCTACGCCGACGTCGACCGCCTGTCGAGCGCGCTGGCCGCGTACCTCCAGCAGGTGGTCGGCGTGCGCAAGGGCGATCGCGTGGCCGTGATGCTGCCCAACGTGCTCGCGTTTCCGGTCGTGTTCGTCGCGGTGGCGCGGATCGGCGCGATCCAGGTCAACGTGAACCCGCACTACACGGCGCATGAGCTCGAACATCAGTTGAACGACGCGGGCGTCGAGGTGGCGGTGGTGTGCGGCGGGTCGATGGGCACGTTCGCCGACGTGGTCGGCAAGACGCGCGTGCGGACGGTACTCGGCGTGGGCCGTGGCGATCTCGGCGTCGTCGATGCGCCGGCCGGCGCGTGCGATGCGCTGCCGCCCGGATCGATCGCGCTAGGCGACGCACTTGCCGCGGGCGAATCGCTCGAGTGCGAACCCGTGGCGCTCGGCGGCGCCGATCTGCTGCTGCTGCAGTACACGGGCGGCACGACCGGGCTGTCGAAGGGCGCGGCGCTGTCGCACCGCAACCTCGTCGCGAACATCCAGCAGTTCGCGGCGATCGTGCCGGCCGCGCGGCAGCCGGGCGAGGAAGTCGTCGTCACCGCGATCCCGCTGTATCACATCTTCGCGCTGACGGTGAACTTCCTGTCCTACTTCGCGATCGGCGCGGAGAACTGGCTCGTCACGAATCCGCGCGACATGGACGGCTTCATCGACGTGCTGAAGGCCGCGCGGCCGTCGGTGTTCGTCGGCGTCAACACGCTGTATGCGGGGCTCGCCGGCCATCCGCGGCTGAAGGAGGTCGACTGGTCGCGGCTGAAGCTGTCGGCCGGCGGCGGCGCGGCGGTGATCGACGTGATCTCCGCACGCTGGAAGGCAGTGACGGGCAACTTCATTCGCGAAGGGTACGGGCTGTCGGAAACGTCGCCGGTGGTTACGTTCAATCCGCAGTCGATCGACACCTTCACGGGCACGACGGGCGTGCCGCTGCCGTCGACCGACGTGAAGCTGCTCGACGACCAGGATCGCGAGGTGGCCATCGGCGAAGCGGGCGAGATCTGCGTGCGGGGGCCGCAGGTGATGGGCGGGTACTGGCAGAAGCCGGATGCCAATGCGCTCGCGTTCACCGCGGACGGTTATTTCCGCACCGGCGACATCGGCGTGTTCGATGCGGCGGGCTTCCTGAAGATCGTCGATCGCAAGAAGGACATGATCATCGTGTCCGGTTTCAACGTGTATCCGAACGAAGTGGAAGCCGTCGCCACCGCGCTGCCGGGCGTTGCCGAATGCGCGTGCATCGGGGTGCCCGACGAGCGCACCGGCGAGGCCGTCAAGCTGTTCGTGGTGCGCGCGCCGGATGCGGCGCTGACCGAAGCGGAAGTCGTCGTGCACTGCCGCGCGAGTCTTGCCGCCTACAAGGTGCCGAAGATCGTTCGCATGGTCGAGCGGTTGCCGAAGTCGACGGTCGGGAAGATCCTGCGCCGGGAACTGAGCCGCGCCTAC